>DHLV01000077.1 GCA_002405445.1 Flammeovirgaceae bacterium UBA4659
CTGTAGAAAAAGCTGTGTCTTAAGGTTCTTATGCCAAGTTGATTTTTATGTTCCTATAAAGTACTGACAATTGCCCTGAAAAGCCCAATCTCCAAATCATGAAACAAGCCTCCTTTATCGTTTTTGAAATGGTAATTGGAGGATAATTTCACTATTACTAGGTCTTTGTCGGGATCGACATAAATGAATTGGTCGTAAATACCTTGGGCGTCAAATTCATCTTCGCCACCATAAGGGATCCACCACTGAAAGCCATAGCCATCTTTGCGATCGGCCGATTCTCGTTTACCCGGCATGACGTGAGGCGCATCAGGTGTGACAGAAGCACGCACCCAGGCTTCGGGCACTATTTGTTTGCCTTGCCAGCGGCCTGAATCTAAAAACAACTGACCCAACTTGGCATAGTCGCGGGCAATGCAGTTCAATCCGCCCAGCGCAAACTCCATCCCGGTTTTATCAACGATCCAAAAGGCTTTATCTTCTGCCCCAATTTTCGACCACAACTTTTCATTCATGTAGTTGGTGATGGATTGACCCGTAGCTTTTACCAGAATCATTCCCAGCACTTGTGTGTCAATGCTTACGTAATGATTGTAGGTGCCCGGCTGGCGCGCGCGTTTTAACCGCTTGGCAAAATCGGCCATTGGCATGCCCAAAGCAAAGTACCGGCCCATGACATTGATGTCTGAATTGAAATCTCCATAGTCCTCATTAAAGCCAACTCCCGATGACATTTGGAGGACATCTTTAATGCGCACACCATCGTAACCTGTGCCTTTGAATTCGGGCAGGTAGTCGGTAACGGTTTGTTCAATACTTTTGATTTTGCCCTCAGCGATCGCAATGCCAAACAAAGCCGACACTACCGATTTGGCCATGGACCACGAAATATGGTGGTCAAGCGCAGTAAAACTATTGCCGTAATACTCGTACACGATTGTGTCATGCTGCACCACCAGCAGCGCATCGGTGAGTGTATAATCCAAAAAGTCTTTGGTCATCACAGATGAGTCGCGGGCAGAAAATTTTTCGGGCAATGCAATGGGTAGGTTTGCCACAGCAAATGGAGACGGTTGCGCTGGCTTGGGCACTTCGCTTACGCGGAAGATGGTGTGTACCTGTTTGAAATTATCAGAAATGTTTTCCTTGTCGAAGAAGGTGACCACTTTGTAGAGTTGATAGGCCTCTTGGCGGTAAAACAATACCACTACCAACAGGGCCGCAGCCAATAAGCCTGCGAGGCTCAAAAAGATCATCTTGACAGTTTTCATAGCACCAATGTAACAAAACCGTGCATGAAAGGTAAGTGTTTCTGACAGATTTTCTGTGCGTGATGGCATGCACCCGGGGTTGATGATTGTGACGCGAAGCAGCAGCATCTGCTGATCGAAATGGAGCTGCTGACAGAGACGGCACAAAAAAACCCCGAATCAGTCGGGGTTTTATTTTATGCTTCTATCAGTGCTTCTGGCAGTTTTTCCTTTTCTTTTTGTCCTTGGCCGGTATCGATCTCTTCGCCTTCTTTGTTTAAGAATTTGTATTCAGTAATCGCCATGGATGAATCTTTCACCAATTCCACCGAGCGCTTGTACTTCCACCACCACTTAAAGCGTTTTGAAAAAACACCTTTCGTGTAGTATGCAAACAAGAAGGGATGTACTGCCAACACCAAGCTCTTTTCATTTTGCTTCACAAACAGGTGATCTACTGTTTGCTCGATCTGGTCGGTGACCAAAATAGACGCAGAAATTTTGCCTGTGCCGTTACAGCTCGGGCAAACTTCTTTGGTAACAATGTTCATCTGCGGGCGCACACGCTCGCGGGTAATTTGCATCAAACCAAACTTTGAAAGAGGCAAAATAGTGTGCTTCGCCTTGTCGGCTTCCATTTCGTCTTTCACCTTTTGATAGATCAACTTCTTGTTCTCAAGGTTGCGCATGTCTATAAAGTCCACCACCACAATGCCTCCCATATCGCGCAAGCGCAACTGGCGGGCCACTTCGCGGGCAGCCTCCATGTTTACCGACAATGCTGTTGTCTCCTGGTTTTCTTCGCGATTTGATTTGTTGCCGCTGTTCACATCAATCACATGCAGTGCCTCGGTGTGCTCAATAATGAGGTACCCGCCTCCGCGCAAGCTCACGGTTTGGCCAAAAGCTGATTTGATTTGTTTTTCAATGCCGTAGTGTTCAAAGATTTTCGCTTTACCTGCGTAGAGCTTTACTATTTTTTCCTTTTCAGGTGCATTGTTTTTGATGTATTGAAGAACTTCATCAAAGATTTTCTTGTCGTCCACCATCACGCTGTCGAACGATTCGTTCAACACATCGCGCAAAATAGATGACGTTTTCGTGAGCTCTCCAATGATTTTGTTGCGGGGGTTGGCTTCCACCATTCGGGTCATGCCGTCCTCCCACATCTTCACCAATGTGCGCAGGTCTTTGTCCAACTCTGCTACTTCTTTGCCTTCGGCCACGGTGCGGATGATCACACCAAAGTTTTCGGGCTTAATGCTCTGAATGAGGCGCTGCAACCTCTTGCGCTCGTCATTGCTGGCGATCCGTTTGCTAATGCTTACCCCGGATGAAAAGGGTACTAAAACCAGGTATCGCCCGGCTAAAGATAACTCGCACGAAAGTCGCGGCCCTTTGGTAGAGATGGGTTCTTTCACCACCTGCACTGGTATCAACTGATTTTTGGTAAGCTGCGCTGCAATTTTGCCGTGCTTATCAATTTCCTTTTCGAGTTGAAACTTATCCAGTTTGCCACCGGTAATCTTCTTGTTGCGAACGAGCTTGACAAATTTTTGCAGCGAACTGAACTTGGGGCCTAAATCGAGGTAATGCAGAAAGGCATCTTTCTCATACCCGATATCGATAAAGGCTGCGTTCAAACCGGGCACTACCTTCTTTACGGAACCCCAGTAAATATCGCCTACTACAAATTTGCTGCCTCCGGTGTCCTCATGAAACTCCGCCAGCTGCTTGTCCTTCAGAAGGGCTATACGACATCCGCTTTGAGTTGCACTAATGATTAGTTCGTTACTCAAAACTTAATAAAAGATGTTGATCATTATTTCTTCTTGTGTCTGTTCTTTCTCAAACGCTTCTTGCGTTTGTGGGTGGCCATTTTGTGCTTCTTTCTTTTCTTACCACTTGGCATAATGCTTTCTTGGTTTTTACCCAACAGTTGTGTCAGGCCGGTTGAACATAATTTACTTTAACTCTTTCAGATACGAATCTACCACGCTTTGCGTGGCCGGATCTGCATCTAATTTTTTTACTCGCTCAAATTGCTGGCGGGCTTTGTCTTTGTTTCCATTGTTGAGGTAAGCAACGCCCAACAACATCTGTCCTTGCAAATGATTCGGGTTTACCGCAGCTAACTCTTCCAATCTTTCAATGGCACGCGCATATTGACCCGACTGAATCGAGAGCATACCCATGTTAAAAAGCGTAAACTCATTTTTAGGATCTTCTCTCAACACGTCAAGCATCATTTGTATGCCCTTCATGGGGGTGGCAGAACTTACGTAGGTCATTGCCATTTTTGTTTTTGCCTCTAAGTTCTTGGGGTCACCTTTTACCACTTTGCCCAGCCACTCACGCGCTTTCTCTCCCATCGCCTTTTGTTTTTCGGGCTGCATGGCAAACGAATAAGCCTCGTAGTAGGCATTGCCTGCTTTGATCAAACTTTCATTTGTTTTAAAGAACGTTGCTGCCTGTTCGCCATACCATGCAGCGCTGTCAAATTGCCCGGCCTGCGCATACAGGCTTCGCAACGAGTCGGCAAAGATAGCATTTTTTTGGTTTGACAAGCCCGCTAAGTATTGGGTTCTCAACGCTTTGATGGATTGTTTGAGCTCCACCGGCAGCTCTGCATGCCCTTGCGCGGCTGGGGTTTCAGTGTGAGCCACACTGTCGGCCGGTGACTTCAACTGACCATCGTTTTCCACCACCACCTTGGGCAACAAAAACAGCAGCGCAATAACGGTTGCACTTACAATTAATAATATGATGCGGGTTTTTAACATACTTAAAATGGTTGGTCGTTATTGGTTGTCGCAGAATCCAAACGGCACGAACAACCAATCACAAACAACGAACCACTATTTTTCCGCCAACAGTTTCACCTTGTCGCTGTTCTTGATCTTGTTGATGAAAACCTTGGCCGGCTTGAAACTGGGGATGTAATGCTCGTCTATCACAATGGCTGTGTTGCGCGAAATATTGCGGGCGATTTTTTTCTTTCGCTTTTTGTTGATAAAGCTGCCAAAGCCGCGCACGTAAATATTATGCCCTGAAGCCATGTTGGTTTTTACGATACTGAAAAATGCCTCTACAGATGCAGAAACATCTGCTTTGTCAATTCCTGTACGGTCTGCTATTTGATTGATGATGTCAGCCTTCGTCACTATGAAGTTGTTTTAGGTGTTACGTTTTTTTCGGGACGACAAATTTAGAAGCCCTTTATTCAATTGCAAAATTAATTTATTGATAATCAGTCCAATACTTTGAATCATTCCTCAAAAGGCCATTTATGTGCAAATGAATCTTTTGAAGAACATGCCCGAACCCACTACTTTTGAACAATCTGAATGAACAAAAAGCTTTTTGCTAAGCAACTGATGGCCTGGTACCAGGTTCACCATCGCCCGTTGCCGTGGCGCGAAACAAAAGACCCTTACAAGATCTGGCTTTCGGAAATCATACTACAGCAAACGCGTGTGACGCAAGGGCTCCCATATTATAACCGATTCGTAGTCACCTTTCCCAATGTGAAGGCTCTGGCCGAAGCAGATGAACAAACGGTGTTGCGTTTGTGGCAGGGGCTGGGCTATTATTCGCGCGCCCGCAACCTGCATGCTTGTGCCAAAATGATAGTGCGTGATATGAAAGGCCGCTTTCCCAACAACTATCAGGCTCTCATGCACCTGCCGGGTGTTGGCCCATACACCGCAGCCGCCATTGCATCATTTGCTTTTCGTGAAAAAGTAGCCGTAGTAGATGGCAATGTTTTCCGGGTGCTGGCCAGAATATTTGGAATCGATTTGAATATCGTATCGCCCGAAGCAAAAAAATCTTTTTCTGCCATCGCTAACGAGTTAATAGATGATGACAGACCGGACACATTCAACCAATCAATGATGGAGTTCGGAGCCATTCATTGCACGCCCGTGGCTCCCCAATGTGGCGATTGTATTTTTTCAAACACATGTGTGGCCAACCTGCGCGGTTTACAAAAAGTGCTCCCCGTCAAAGAAAGGAACCTCACGGTGCGCAAGCGGTATTTCTTTTACGTGGCCATACGCCACAAGAACAAGTGGCTGATGAAAAAGCGCAAAGACAAAGACATCTGGCAGGGGCTCTACGATTTCTTTTTAGTGGAGAGTAAACGCAACCAAAATTGGCGCACCGCACTTGCAGCATTTGGTGAATTCTCGACCGGGAAACGCGTTGCCGATTTCAAACACGTGCTCACTCATCAGCAGTTATTTGTCTCTTTTATTGATGTTGAAGTAAGCGATGAAACAACATTTGCTGCTTTGGCCGGCCAGCTTCAACTAAAGCCATTTAGCCAAAAACAGATCCAACATTTGCCCAAACCCGTATTGATCAGCAAATATCTGCGCTTAGAAAACCCATAAATTTCATAACAGGGCGATGCGCATCGGCAGCAAGGTAAGCGATACAACCAATTGCTGAGGTTTAATTTACCGGCACGCGCATGCTATTCATCCAGCCAAACAATAAACGAAATCATCACCAACTGGTCGCCTAGGTATTGGATGATCGGCTCATCAGGATCAAACTGGTTGCCATATTTTTTTCGGATGTCTTTGATTTCTTCATCGGTAACGTACTCGGTAGCGATCAGTTTGTGCGAAGGGTCAACTTTCTTTTTCAATGAGATCAGTAAGCGTTTCATATCCGTTTTTTATGTCAATGCTACGATGTTGGCAGTGATCAAAAAATGACAAAAGTCATTCACGCCTAAAGTTGTATCTTTGACTCTCAATGTTGAAGAAGAGGCGCAATAGAACAATCGCCATTTTGGGCATCACTTTTGTAATTTTAACAATGGCATTTCAGCTTTTGCAAGACAAAATCATTTTTCAGGGCGTGCGCCTCAACGCTTCCCACAGTTTTGTCTTTGACCAGCCTTTTGAAGAACACTTTATCCCCACTCCCGATGGGCATCAAATCAACCTGCTGCTGTTTAGAACTGCGCAAGCCCCCAAGGGCCTGGTCATTTATTTCCACGGCAACCGCGATAACCTGCAACGTTGGGGCAACTACGCCAAAGATTTTACCCAGTATGGCTACGAAGTATTGATGATGGACTACCGCGGCTATGGCAAGAGCACCGGCAAGCCCAACGAGCGGGTTTTATATGCCGATGCCAAACTGGTATGGCAATGGGCAAAAGATAATCTGGCCACGCCACCCTCGCAGTTGGTGCTGTACGGACGATCGCTGGGCACTGCGGTAGCGTCTCAACTGGCCACCGAGGTGAAGGCAGCGCTGTTGATTTTAGAAACTCCCTTTGACGAGCTTCGCGGAGCAATTGTGCCCTGGCTGAAACCGGTTTTTTCGGTGCTGCCTTTCAGCTACGAGTTTCCTACCTACAGGCATCTTGCAAAAAGCGATTGCCGTAAAGTGATCGTGCACGGCACGGATGATATGATCACGCCTATCAGTTCTGCCTTGCGGCTAAAACCGCTGTTGAAAGAAGGCGATGCATTTTTTGTTATACCACGCGGGTCACACGGCAACCTGCGCGAGCTCGAAGAATACCATGTGAAACTTGCTGAGGTGCTCAACCAATAGATTTCAGTTAGCGATGTTCACTCGGTGAGCCGAATCGTAATTTTTATGGAAACGGCAGGCTTTACAATCCACATTTTTTACCTACTTTCATTTCCGCATCCTGATTTACCACATGGTTTATAGTGTTGTGCTGGCTTGTTTTTGTCTTTACCTCGTCTTGTGCCTGGCGGTATTGTTTTTCCAGCACCTGTTTTTCTTTCGCCCCGAAATACTCGCCACCCATTTCAAATACCAATATGCGTTTCCCTTTGAGGAGTTGAATTTTGAAATGCCCGATGGCGGCAAAATCAATGCGATTTATTTCAAGGTCCCCAACTCGCGTGGTGTCATTTACTATCTCAAGGGCAACTCACGCAGCATCAAAGGCTGGGGTAAGTTTGCTAAGGACTTTGTGAGTAACGGATATGACTTCTTTATGATGGACTACCGTGGATTTGGCAAAAGCCGTGGCAAGCGCACGCAGCAAAAATTGTTTGATGATGCGCAGTTCTTGTATAAGTGGCTGCTCTCCCACTATCCACAAGAAAAAATTGTGGTGTTCGGCCGATCGTTCGGCACGGGCATTGCGGCCCACGTGGCCTCTCAAAACCGACCACGATTGCTGGTATTGGATTCGCCCTATGTCAGTTTTTTGTATAATGCCAACCGATATGCGTTTTTCTTGCCGCTTCGGTGGCTCATGCACTACGACTTGCGAACGGATATGTATTTGAAACAGGTGACCTGCCCCGTACACATCATCCATGGAACCAAAGACTACCTGATTTCATTCCGACAAAGCCAAATCCTGCGCGACATGCATGCGGACAAGGTAACATTGCATGCCATTGAAGGCGCCCGTCACAACAACCTTCCAGACTTCCCAGAATTCTTTGAGGTGCTTTACGATGTGCTCTATGTGGAACCCAACCCAACTGTTGTATGAGTCAAATCGATTTTCACCGCGTTTTTGATTTGCTCCACTATCAGCGAATAAAATATGCACAGCCGAAATCTCTCAGCGAGTGGCACGGTGGCACCTGGGTGCATTTTTCAACTCAGCAAATTCAAGAGCGCGTCAATCACCTATCGGCTTGGCTCACAAAAAATGATTATCACAAAGGTCAAAAGGTAGCGCTGATTCCGCGCATGGGCAGCGCCCACTGGATGATGGCAGACTTTGCCTGCCAGCAGGTAGGGTTGGTAGTAGTGCCCCTTCACCCAACTTCTGCTGTTGAAGAGATTTCGTTTATTTTGAAAGAGACCGAGGTACGGCTGGTGCTTGTGGCAGACAGTGACTTGCTGAAAAAAGTTAAGGCAGCCGCAAGTGATGTTCAGGTTTTTGTTTTGAACTCCGATCACCCCTACAACTGGCCTGCGTTGGGGTACACAGCATCAAGTGAAGAGCTCGTGCAAGTGGAGGAAATCAAGCAGACCATTACACCACAACACTTGCTTGCCATCTTGTATACGAGCGGAACATCAGGTGAACCAAAGGGTGCGATGCTCTCGCACAACAACGTGGTGAGCAACATCAAGTCCATGCTTCCCATATTGCCTCTTGAGGCAGGCCACCGGGCACTGAGCTTTTTGCCGTTCAGTCACATTTTTGAGCGCACCAGTTGCTACGGCTACATCGCTTTCGGGGTCAATATTTATTTCTGTCGCGAACTGGCGCAGGTCAACCGTGATTTCAAATCTGTGCGGCCTTACTTCTGTACTACGGTACCGAAAACACTTGAGCGCATGTACGACATTCTGCAAGAGCAGGCCATGGGCAAAAGCTGGTGGCAACGAAAAGTAATTGCGTGGGCAATGGCAGTAGGTGAAAGATACCGTGACGAAAAGCGCAGCAGCTTCTTCTTTGGCCTCAAACTTTTCATCGCGCGGCAATTGGTTTTGTACCGCTGGCGCACAGCCCTGGGTGGGCACATACGATATATGGCCGTAGGCGCTGCAGCCCTTCGGCCAGAAATCAGTCGCTTGTTTTCTGCCGCAGGTGTAACCACCTTGGCGGGATATGGGATGACAGAAGCTGCGCCTTTTTTGGCGGTAAACCGCCCGGATTTCCACAAGTTTGGAACAGTGGGGTTACCTGTGCCTGGTGTAGACATCAAACTTGAAGATGTAAACGCGCAGGGAGAAGGTGAAATTTTGGCACGCGGCCCCAACATCATGCAGGGTTATTTCAAGCGGCCCGAACTCACTGCGCAGGTGCTGACCGCTGATGGGTGGTTACGCACGGGCGATGTGGGCAAGTGGGTGCACAAGCATTTTTTGGTGATCACCGATCGCAAGAAAGATATCTTCAAAACCACTTCGGGCATTTACATTGCACCACAGCCTTTAGAAAACTACTTCACTGCATCGCCATTCATATTTCAATGCATGGTGGTGGGGTTCAACAAGTCTTTTGTAACAGCGCTGCTGGTACCCAACTTCGATGTGCTGAAAAGCTGGTGCTCGCAAAATAACGTCCATTGGACATCGCCCACATACATGATCCACAACATCAAAGTGGTGGCAAAAATCCAGAAAGAGATAGACCGCCTTAATGAATCATTGGAAAACTACAAGCGCGTGAAAAAATTTGTGCTGAGCGATGTAGAGTGGACCGCTGAAGGCGGCCAACTCAGCGCCTCATTTAAAACCATGCGTGCAAAGTTGATGGAGAAATACCATAGTGAGATTGAGAAGCTTTATGTCTAGTCAAGAAGCCATCTCAAAAATCAATTTTCAGTTGTCAGCCTAAGCTTGTCGAAGGCTCAACTCTGAAACCCGGTTTCGACAAGCTCAACCTAACAGCTCGTGCTATTTTTGAGATGGCTTCTAGTAGGTTTTCTTTCTCACCAATTGCCAAGCGGTAGCGCCTAGCACCAACACAGTAATGCCCCACGCCCACAAATTTGGTTTACGGGTAATTACCTGCATGGTATAGTCCTCAAAGGCGAACTTCAAATAAGGTGGCGACCAATAGTAGTGATCACCCGATACGGAATCTGCATTGTGTTTGACCAATTCACCGTCTAATTCAGTGCAATGCTGAAACGCTCCATGTTGTGCCCAGCCAGCAAAGTCAATCTTTGACTCTAACAGTTGCATACTGGCTTTGTATGCTTTTGAGTTGCGATCAATCCCTAAGCTGTCGGCCATTTTGGGAGAAATAATGTCGAAAGATTTTCCGTTGTTGTTATCAGAAAAAAAGTTGAAACCGGACTGGTCACTTTTAAAAGCCTGAAAAATATTTTCTTTGTTCTTGTTGAGATTTTCTGCGTAACGAGTGTCAGAAAATTTCAGCAGCGAGGCAAAGAACTCTTCAAAGCATGCCCTCGGTCCGTATTCATCAAAAATCCGCTCGTTTAATTTTTTCAAAAACAAACTGTCTGCCTTCGAGATCTTTCCACCTTCGGCAGGTAATTGTCTAATAAATTGTCGGTCGGCTTCTGTCAGGTAATCTGTAATGGGCAGCGCAAAACGGTTGAGTTGGTGGTAGGTTTCTGAGTACGCGTAATGGGTGTAAAACCACCTGAACTGTTTTTTAAATTGGCTGGAGATTCGAAACAGTGAGTCGTTCGGGGTTGCTAATTCAGCATTTGCGTCCGCCACCGATCGAAATGATTTTTGAAAGGTGTAGCTGTATTTTGTTTTCAATGTAGAATCGTCAGGTTGGCGCATTTTCACACTGTCTACAGAAATACTCCAGCCGGTGCCTTCACCAATGTTGAAATAGTTTTTTTTGATGCCCTCGGCTCCTTTTTCCGACAAAACAATCATTTTGTCAATGCTGCCATCTTCGTGTACCTGGGTTTTTGTTTTGACACTGTGCTCACAAGCTGCTAAAACCAAAGTGATGATGGCAGCGAAAGAGATATTCTTGAACAGTTTAACAGTTTTCATCTCATTTATTGTTTTTGAGTTTTTGATATTGTGCATAAAAAGAAATGTTTTTAGAAGACCGGCTGTCTCGGTACGCATCAAAAAACTGAGGCGTGCTTAAGATCACGTTGGCGGAACTAGATATCCGCTTGCTGATTTGCTCTGCCGGCACTTGTTCTATGATGAACCAAACGACCAGAGCCATGGATGTTGCACGTAAGCCGTAGTTCATTATCCATTCCAGGATTGACGGAGCTGACGCAGGTGTGCCAACAATTGACTGCATGATTTGGCTGGTGAGGCCGCCCGCATTCGCAGGCTCAGCCAACTGGGTGGTCGCAGTAAACGCAGCAAGCTTTTTTGCGTGTACCAGCTGTGATGCACAGTTTTCACATTTTTCCGCATGCGCGAGCACTTGCTGTCGGTCATCTTCCGATAACTCCGACAGTACCCAGATTTGCTTTTCCCAATCACTGCATTTCATAGTTGTTCAAATCTTATCTTTTAAAAGCTCATACATCTTTTTTCGGGCGTAGTACAAATTGCTTTTCACTTGCGTTTGGTCCATGCCCAATAATTGACACACCTCTGCTGACTCCAATCCTTCTAAATCGCGCAACACAAACACCATCTTTTGCTTTCCTATCAGGGCCTCAGCGGCCTGTTGAATCGCTAGGTTTACCTCAGCCTGTGCCAGTTCTGTGAATGGCGTGACATAAGCTGATACCTGATCAGTGGCTTCAAAGTCTACCAAATTGCGCATTGCTCGAAATACACTTTGTTTTCTAATGTCAAGGCAATGATTGATCAAAACACGGTAAAGCCATGTACTGAATTTTGTTTCTGCCCTATATTGACTTAGGTTTTTCCAAGTTTTCACAAATGTTTCCTGCACTGCGTCTTCTGCCTCCTGCACGGCACCCAGGTAGCGATAGGCAACCGAATACAAGTAGGATTGGTACGCCTGCACCAACTGCCGAAAGGCCGCGGTGTCGCCAGCTTTGGCCTTTAAAACAATAGCAAGGTCAATTTGTGGAGGCATTTTGAGTATGATACGACTAGGTGGTAATCTGGTAAAATATGGAACTGAAAATAATTAAGCCATATCTATTTGATTTGAATAATTAAACCCATTTGACATTAATTCGCCATTCACTAACTTCACCGCTAGTTCAATTGTCGTTAATGATGACGCGTTTCTGGTCAAAGAAGTCATTCCTGATTTTACTCTTTCTCGTGAGCCTAAATTCACTTCTTGCGCAACAAGAGAAGTATGCTTTAGTAATTGGCGTGCAAAATTATGCCCATTTACCGCCTCTTCGAAATTCCCTTCAAGACGCAAGAGACTTGAGTAAAACGTTAACGTTGAAAGGATTTCGGGTAGAGACCTTACTTGATCCAAAAACAAATACTGACATTAAAAGCGCGATCTTACGTTATAAAAATGTAATGCAGGAAGTTGTGGGTGGCGTTGGCATAATCTTTTATGCTGGCCATGGCATGCAATATGAGGGCATTAACTATTTAATACCAACCAGCGTCAAACTAGAGGACGACAGCGACTTAAACACTCAATGTACGCCAATGAATTCAGTAATGTCTGTGTTGCGGGCTTCCAACAAATCGTTGAACGTATTATTGTTAGACGCATGTCGGACATTACCAAGTTTTAGTCGTGATTCTGGACAAGGTTGGACGAAGGAGAATGCCCCAAGAGGGTCGATTGTCGTTTTTGCAACTGAAGCTGGTAAAGTTGCATCTGACGGAGACGGAAAAAATGGACTGTTTACTTCGAAATTGTTAAGTCGAATCCAAGAGCCAGGTTTGAGCATTAGAGACCTCATTCAAAAAGTTAAGGAGGATGTAGTCATTGAGTCAAAGGGTAAGCAATTTCCATCTTCGGAAGACATGTTCATCGGTAGTAATTTCTATTTTACACCAAGTTCCGACAACAGTTCAGCGATCGTTCCAGTTGAATCTGAAATAGAATCAAACCGCATTCCCCCCGTCCTAAACAATATTTTTTTTAGTGCAAAAATGGATGCACTTCCTGACGGATCAATGCAACAACTACAAAAGGCGGTTGATTTCTTGTTCGAACGACCAGAATCGAAGCTTGAGATTAGAGTTTTCTTCGATCCTAGGGCCCCCATGTCGGTAGCTCATTATTGGAATGAAAAATGCATTAACCTTGTAAGGGATTTTTTAAACTCGCACGGAATAGATAATTCAAAGTTAACAACCTACGAATATGCATTTCAGGATCCTAATCCTATAATTATTGAAGGTATAGATAGATCTGCGATAAATAATATTCGAATTGAGCTTGAACTAAGCAAGTTGACTAAATAATTTCGATCTTACATTACTTCAAAGTGCGCACTCTCTTTTCTAAAAAATGATATTGAATCCTTGGCACAATTTTTCCTTATTTTCGTGAAATAAACTCGACAACTATGAAAGCCATTGTTTTTGCGATTCTAGCCGTTTTAGTCTTTTCTTCTTGCGCCAACAGCCCTTTCGGACAAAAAGTGAAAGAACCGTTTAGTGGGTCTGCCTATGAATCTAACAACCGATTTTTCCGCGCCAGTGGCAAAGGAGAAAGTTCTTCAGACAACATTGCACGCGGTAAAGCCGATATGGAAGCCAAAACATTTTTGGCCGGCCAGGTGAACACAACGATGAAACAAGTTGCTGACAATTACATGGGTCAAACCGAAAATGAGCGCGGTGCCGATGTAGCCGAAAAATTTCAAAGCCTGGCACGCCAAGTGATGAATACCGATTTGGCTGACCTGAGAAAAGTGGGCGAAAAAAAATTCTATAACGACAAAGAGAAGAAGTACACAGTGTTTATTGCCTATGAAATCAAGAAGAACGCTATGTTCCGCTTCATGAAGAAACAGGCAAAGGTGAGTAACCAGATCAACGAACGCCAGATGGAACTCATCAACAAAATACTGGACGAGCAAATCAAGAACAGCGAAGACAATTAGATTCGGTGATTCGTTGATGTGCTAATTTGTTGATGATTTACGATTATCGAATCATCGAATTAGCAAATCACCGAATCAATTAGCGTTCGCCATCTTCTCCGCGGTCTCTGCAATCTTGAGTTGATTGATGAATTCATCAATGTCGCCATTCATTACGGCCGGTAAGTTATATTGAGTGAAGCCAATGCGGTGATCCGTTACGCGGCTTTGTGGATAGTTGTAGGTTCTGATTTTTTCTGAGCGGTCGCCACTGCGCACCTGGCTCTTGCGGGAGGCACCGATCTCCGCTTGTTGCTTTTCCAGCTCCAACTCGTATAACTTGGTGCGCAACATTTGCATGGCGCGGGCGCGGTTCCCGTGTTGTGAGCGTTCTACCTGGCAGGTGATGACAATGCCCGTGGGTTTGTGTGTAAGCTGCACTTTTGTTTCCACTTTATTTACGTTCTGGCCGCCCGCACCGCTCGACCTTGCCGTTTGCACTTCAATGTCTGCCGGGTTGATGTCCACATCTACTTCTTCAGCCTCTGGCAACACCACCACCGAGGCTGCCGAAGTATGTACACGCCCTTGTGTTTCGGTATCAGGTACGCGCTGCACACGATGTACGCCTGACTCGTATTTAAAAATCCCAAACGCACCATCGCCCTCCACGCTGCTGATCACTTCTTTATAACCACCTGCTGTACCCTCTGTCACATCAAGCACAGACATTTTGAATCCGCGTTTGTCGCAGTAGCGCTGATACATGCGCCATAAGTCCCCTGCAAAAATTGCCGCCTCATCACCACCGGTGCCAGCCCTGATTTCCAGGATGCAGTTTTTGTAATCATTGGGGTCTTTCGGCATCAGCAGTTCTTTGATGGCTCCTTCGAGCGCGTCTGCCTTGGGTTCGAGTTCTTCAATCTCAAGTTTTGCCAGCTCACGCATTTCGGGGTCTTTCTCCTTGGTCAGCAAATCTTTGGCATGCTTTAACCCATCAATGGCGTTTTGATAGGCATCGAATTTGACCACCAACCTTTCCAGTTCGCGGTATTCTTTGCTTAGTTGCCCAAACTTCTTTGGGTCGCTGAGGGTTGCGGGTTGAACCAATAGTTGCCCTATTTCTTCGAAGCGGTTCTTTATTTCAGTTAACTTTTCAATCATAGCTAAAAAACAGGGGCAAAGGTAAGTTTATTTTAGATTTCAGATTTGGCGTAGAAGATTCTAGATTTGGGCACACCAATAGTATTAAAATGATGAAATGGGGTATTATCATTTTGGCAATTACCTTGCCGGCTTGCAACGGCCGTTTGTCTGATGAGCAGAAGCGCAAGATCAAAGAAGAAATGGAATCGAGCCAAATCAAAAAAATATCTGAAGCCGAAATTACGGAGACTGCCTTCGGCATTGGCCGCGCCATAGCACTTCCATTGGAGAAGCGAGACAAACAACTAAAAAATCGTACCATTATAGATTCGCTTCAGCGTGTTTACAGCGTTTCTATTGTGGCCCTTACCCAAAGTGATTCGCTGTTGCGCGAAGTAGAAAAGAAAATAGTGGAAGCTTACCTGGCAGGTGGCGCAGCACAGTTGGGAGACAATATTCAAAAGCTCGGCACCGATTCGCTGCTTTACACAAAACCAATGATGCATACGCGTGCAGACGGATCGAATGAATTGGTAACTGTGTTGGGCATTCGTATGCCCAGGCGCGAAGTAGTGAAAAAAGTGAAGGAATAAAAAAGCCCTTGCTTTTGGGGCAAGGGCTTCAACAATTCACAATTGTTTAAGGCTTTTTCACCGGTGTGGTGGTGGCTGCCGGTGCCGGTGTGATACCAAATTTCTTCAACACGAGGTTAGAAATGTCGTACTGGTCATCGCTGTACAAAAGAATGTCCACACCTCCTGAAATTTGTGGGTTGATGATAAAGCTATACCCATTCTCCTTTGCTACTTCTTCAATTGCTTTTCCGATTTTTTCCATAATCGGGGCCATTAAGTCAGCTTGCTTTTTTTGCAAAGATGCCTGTGCTTCTTGTTGAAATTTTTGGAAACCTTCTTGCATTTGTTGCAATTCCCTCTCCTTATCAGCTCGAATCAGATTGTCGGTGTTTGCGGGCAAAGCAGTATAAGCTTTGTACTTTGCCTCAAAGTCCTGCTGCTTGGCCTTCATTTGATTTTCTAATTGCGAGCCGTGGGTCTTCAACTCGCTGTCAACCTGCTTGTACTGCGGCATTTGGCTGAAGATATATTCCCAATCTGCAAATCCAATTTTCTGAGTTTGAGCTTGCGCGGTTGTTAGTGCTAATCCGCAAAGCAGTGCTACGAAAAGTGTTCTCATCTTAATTTAGTTACTGGTTTATTTTATTTTATCATTCGGGTCGCCTAATCCTAGTTCTTCCAAAACAAAGTCGGTGTAATCGTGCCGCGGGTCTGTATAAATCATCACCAGCTCTGCCGACTTATCGAAAACAATTGCCAATCGGTTTGTTTTTGCCACTTTTCCAACGGCATCAAATACTTTATCCTGCAAAGGTTTAATCAATTCTTGTTTTTTCAAAAAAAACAGTCCCCCAAATCCAAAAACCTTTTTTTGATAGCCTTTTAGCTCATTCTCCTTTCGTTTGATTTCTTCCAAACGCTCGTTTTTCATTTCTTCGGTAAGCAGTACTTGTTCTGCCTGATATGAACGATACAAGGCATCCACCTTGCCCTGCATTTCCTCAATTTCCTTTTGCCAGGCGGCAGAGAGCTGATCAATTTCCCCTTGCGCCTTGGCATATTCGGGCATTTTGCTCAACACATAGCCAGAGTCAAAGTACCCGAACTTCTGTGCATTTACAAAATTCAGGCCGAAAACAAAAAAGCAGGCAATGAAGCTTAATTTGCACATTATATCATCTGATTTGCTGACCGATGGT
Source organism: Flammeovirgaceae bacterium UBA4659 (assembly GCA_002405445.1). Taxonomy (GTDB): domain Bacteria; phylum Bacteroidota; class Bacteroidia; order Cytophagales; family Cyclobacteriaceae; genus ELB16-189. The sequence goes on from DHLV01000077.1 coordinate 16,581, forward strand.
GAAATGGAACTGCGATCCACTTACGTCTCGCGCGTTCGGCAGCTTGTCAAACCCGTAGGCCCAATTCAATCCGATCAAACCAAATGCAGGCATAAAAATGCGGGCGCCAAAACCAGCCGAACGATACAGATCAAACGGATTGAAGAGCTGATAATTGTCCCAGTTGTTGCCCGCTTCCGTAAAAACAAAACCATACACTGTTGCCGATTGGCTTGTTACTACCGGGTAGCGCAGCTCAAAGCCAAACTTGTTGTAAACAATCCCGCCTTCAATGCCATTGACTGCGCGCGACCCACGGGCGGCATACAATGGCGGTGTCACCTGGTTGTCCAGGTAACCTCTCAACCCAATGATGTCCTGCCCCAACACAAAAGAATTGAACCCACCGGCCAGGCCCGCGCCACCCACTAAAAATCTTTCGAACGGTCCTGGTCCTACCTTGTCGTTATAGGTACCGATGAAGCCCATGTGTGCTTTGGCTTCCAGCACCAGGCTGCGGCCCTGTGGCTTTTTGCTGCCGACAATTTTCACATAAAATCGCGTATCCAACATCCACTTGTGCAACTCAATGAACTGGTAGCGCTGGGTTACATCACTGTAGTAGTCAGCACTGCGGAAGATCGAATAGGGTGGTGTCAAATCTAAGCTCAGCGAAACAGAAGAGCCAGCCGTAGGGAACATCGGATTATCGATGCTGTTGCGCGCCAATGTTGTATTCAATTTGAAATTGCGCGTAACGCCCACGGTAGGCAGCGTAGCCGATCCAAAATAATTTGCATAATCATATACCAAATACGATAAAGAATGCGTGAGCGAGAAGTAGTTGTCCGGCCACTCGAGCCTGCGCCCAAAACCAATTGTAACGCCTGACTGCCGCAGCGAGGCATTGTCATTGAAGGCAAGTCCTCCGCGCAAATCGCGGGTGGGCAGGCGCGACACCGAGTGGTTCAAACTGATGGTAAGCGCATTGGGTCTGCGACCGCCCAACCACGGCTCGGTAAACGACACGTTGTAGCTCTGGAATGATTGACCGTTGGCTTGCACTTGCAGCGACAAGCGTTGACCATCGCCTACCGGCAGCGGCCTCCATTTTTTGATGTGTGGCACATTGCGCAGCGAGAAGTTGTTGAACGTGAGCCCCACAGTTCCTACAAACCCGAAGAATCCTCCCCAGCCACCCGAGAGCTGTACCTGGTCGTTGGATTGCTCTTCTACTCTCCAACCGATATTCACAGTTCCGTTGGCCGGATTCGGACGAATATCCTGCTCGATCTTTTGCGGGTTGAAGTAACCCATTTGCGATAGCTGTTGCTGTGTGCGAATGATGTCTGCCCTGCGGAATTTCTGCCCTGGAATGGTGGTGAGTTCTCTGCGTATAACATGATCGCTGGTACGTTCATTTCCGGTGATTGTCACCTCATCGATAGTCGCCTGGTCGCCTTCAAAAATCCGCATTTCCACATCAATCGAATCGCCCGCAACTGCAACCTCTACTGGCGTTACCCGGAAAAACAAATAACCATCGTCCATATACAATCCGCTGATGTCTGCCCCTTTTGGGTTGAATGTGGTCTTCTTATCGATCATCTCCTGGTTGTACACGTCACCTTTTTTGATGTCAAGCACTTTGTTGAGGGTATTGGCTGTGTACAGATAATTGCCCGTCCAAATGATATTGCGGAAGTAGTACTTACGCCCTTCCTTCACTTTAAAGTGGATGTCTATTTTCGAATCGTTGTATCTCAAGATGGTGTCTGAAACGATTTCCGCATCGCGAAAACCCTGGGTGTTGTAAAATGTCACCATCTTTTTCTTATCTTCTTCAAATTCTGTGCGAATGAATTTTGAACCCACAAAAATGTTAGGCTTCACGGTGCGATTGATAAATTCTTTTGCTTGCCGCCAGGTGGTTTTTTCCGCTGCTGAGTCGCTGAAGAATTCCCTCACCTTGCGCGGCTCTTTTACAGCTGTGATCAACGTTTTCAATAGTTCGCGGTGAATGGAGATACGCGGGTGCTCTTTGGTTTTCTTTAATTTCTTTTTGAGCGTAGTGCTGGAAATTTGGTCGTTGCCTTCAAACTTGATTGCGTGGATTTTCACTTTTGCTTTCAGGTCAACATTGATCCTCAAGCGCACGCCACCGCGGTTGAGCGTATCGCGCTCTTGTACAATCTTCACAGCGGTGTTGAGAAACCCCTTCTTTACAAAGTGCTTTCTTACGGCCAGTTCGGCATTGCGGATAGTAGCATCGTTTACAATCTTACCGCGAATCAACGTGAGGTCATCTTTCAGCCCACTGACCTTGCCCTTGCTGATGCCGTCAAAATAATAATCGGTGAGGCGTGGGCGCTCTGCCAATCCTACGATCAGGTAGACTTTACCCTCCTCGATGCGATCCACCGAAATGGTGGCATCTCCTACCAACCCGTGTTTCCACAACTTGCGAATGGCGTTGGCGATGGCGTCTCCCGGAATCTTGATCTTATCGCCCACTTTTAAACCGGTAAGTGAGACCATCGCATTTTTGTCCAGCACATTAAGGCCCTTCACTTCAATGCCTCCGATGGTATACTCCTGCGGGGCGCGATAGTTAAGTTCACCGGTGGCTGCTTCCGGATTGGCCGATGGCCGGGTGCGGGCTCTGCGTATTTGTGCCTGGCTGGCAATGCACGTCAACAAAAGCAAAATCAGTAAAACACGGTTCATTCAATTACGCAATAGGGGTCAGCACTTTTCCAAATCTTCGTTCTCGCTTTTGATATTCGCAAATGGCAAGGTACAGATCTTCCTTGCGGAAGTCGGGCCATAGCGTTGGGGTGATGTATATTTCGGTGTAGGCAATCTGCCAGAGCAAGAAATTGCTCACGCGCATTTCGCCACTGGTTCTGATCAGTAGCTCAGGGTCGGGCACGTGGGCTGTCTCCAAGTGCGCAGCCAGCATTTTCTCATCAATTTGCTCGGCTTGTAACTCGCCACGTTCCACCATGTGCGCCAACTGTTTTACGGCCTGCAAAATCTCCCACCGGCCGCTGTAGTTTAAGGCGATGAACAAAGTGAGCCCCGTGTTGTGTGCTGTTTGGTCCATGGCTTCGCACAAATTGGTGCGGCAGTCAAAAGGCAGTTGCGACATATCTCCGATGGTTTTCAACCTCACTTTGTTCTTGTGCAGCGAATCTATTTCTTTCTTGAGCGTGTTTACCAACAGTTCCATCAGCGCGTCTACCTCATCTTTTGGCCTCCCCCAATTTTCCGTGCTAAAAGCATACAGCGTCAAGTACTCCACACCCAACTCCCCGGCACCTTCAATCACGTTGCGCACAGCCTCAATCGCATTGCGGTGCCCGAAAATGCGCGCTGCACCTTTGCCTTTTGCCCAACGCCCGTTACCATCCATGATGACGGCAATGTGCCGGGGCAAATTTTGAGGGTCTATGTTTTCTTTTGCTGAAGCCACAAGGGTGCAAAAGTAGCTTTTTTTTGAAAATATCTCGCCCTTTTACGCCTTGGTTTCGTGGTTCTTAGGATGCGCAAACGAAACGAATAGTTTTATGGTTCAGACCGTGTTTCAGCGATAGGGGTTTTTCGCACACGGAATATCGTAGAATGTGTACGTGAGCGTAATGGCCGTAAAGAAAAAATTATCGTAGTCGTTGGGGTTTCCCTGGCGGTACGTTTTGCGGCTCGGGTCTGCATCAGACACATTATCCAGGTAATCGAAAAAGGTTTTGCGCATGCCAAATTCGAAGGCAATGTAGTACCTCGGATTAAGCACGTACTTCATGCCGCCCCCCAGCGGAACAGACAACTGCACGTTGCTGTACTCTGCGCTTTTGTTTGGGTTGCCTGAAATACTGAACAAGCCGATGCCGGTAAACAGGTATGGCGTAAATCTGAGTCTCCGCTTGTCATCCCGCCAATCCAGAAAATGATATTCAAAAGTGCCCGATAATTCCGCCAGGAAAACATCGAAAGAGGCGTTTCGGTTTACTGCAGCCGGGTCAATGGGGTTTTGCCGGTCACTTGCGGCAAGTTGCCCCGCTGTGAGGGCGGTTCTAAAACTGATAACGCGGCTGATGTTGTTGCGATAATACAGGGTAGCAGCCGGCTTGCTGGTCGAAAGATCGTACGTGCGCACCAGATCGCCTGTGTAGTTAAATGCACCTAGCCCACCGCCAATTTCTGCATTTTGTGAGATTTGAGCGTTGGCCGATGAAAGACCGATGGATGCAGTAATAACCAAAATCGCCAGAGAGCAGCGAGCCATTATCTAAACTTGGCTTTGTGGAAAGTGGCACCCAAAATATAAGTGAGTTTTATTGAAGTGACCATGATAATGTCATCATTCTTTCGGTTACCCCTGTTGTTGGTGGGATATTCGGTGCCGTAGCCACTGCGAATGTTGGAATATGTCTTGCCATTTTCATTGTAGGTTGTGAACAAACTCGGGTTTGCTGTGATATCAGCAGGTGTAATTACCTCTCCGGTTCGGTAGGCCAGCGCCTGAGCAAGGGCGGTGAGGCTGGGGTCTTTCGCCTTTATTCTCCAAATATCGGTGTAATTTGCACTCACATCATCCAAGTAATCAGTAAACGTATATCGGAAACCAATGTCGGCCCACAGGTCAAATACTTCGTTGATTCTAAAACGTGCGCCAATGCCAAATGGTATAGAGAACTGCAACAAACTATATGGTTTGATGCCAAAATTTGCATCACCTGAAACTAAATCGCTGTACTGCCCCTCGGTGCCCAGCGGCTGAAGGTCTACCCACTGCCCAGCTTGAGGGAGCGGATTGCCTTGTAAGTCGGTGGCCGGTGCCAGTGCCTGGGGGTTGTGGTAGAACAAAGCACCGCCCATGAACACGTAAGGTGTCCATTTCACGCGGCTGATATAGGTTGATTGATTGTCGAACAAATCAAAGTAGCCAACCACCGACAACTCGTGCATTCTGTTGCGGAAAGAAGCGTTTCGCAACGATCGGTATTGCCCATTCTCAACATCACTTTTGTCAGCGGATTCTGCATCAGAGCCTTTGATGGCTCCGTACATATACTGCGCCTGTAGCGTGTATCGAGGGCCAAATCGATGAAAAAAAGACAGTCCTACAGAAGGGCTTGTAAACGAAATATCGGTACTGAACTTACGCGGCAGCGGAGCCAAATCACCAAAATAGTTGAGTGCATTGATCGAGAGCCCAAACCCTGAATAAACGTTTTGCCTGCCAAACTTTTTCTTGCCCCTATAGGAGGCCATGTGCCGGTTGTTGCGCTTGACCGATTTGCGTTTGATTTGCGAATACGAGTCAAAACTCAACATTGAGAGCAACAAGGCGCAAACAATTGCAAGACTCAACTTTTTCATAAACGCGGGGCGTTGGGCAAAATGCAAAGATAAAAATTATAACGAATTGACAATTATACCGCTGCCTGCAAAAAAGTAAGCGAGCCGCACCGGCAGTTTAGTTGCGTAA
>DHLV01000135.1 GCA_002405445.1 Flammeovirgaceae bacterium UBA4659
TTACCCGATGACATTTTGAAGAAGTTGTACTACAAAAACGCGCTGAAAATCATTCCCGGTTTGGATCGGGAGATTTTTCCGAAGTGAGTCAAATGTCTGTCACGCTGAGCCTGTCGAAGCGTGACTTAACTAGCTCCTTCTTTACTCCCATCAAAAAGATCCGGCCCTCCGGTCAGAGGGTCAACAAAAAGAAGAATTATCCCCAACGGTTAGTCGATTATTTTTTGATAGATCTTTTCTGTAGGGTTTACAAGACTAAAGCGATTGCTGAAATCGCAACAGATCAAAGACTCCTTTGAACCCATAGCCAAATAGCCAAATTTATTCAAACCTTTATGGAGTTTTCGGAGGACATCATTTTGCAATGATTGATTGAAATAGATCATGACATTACGACATACGATTAAATCTACTTGATCGAATGTTTCCCCCATGACCAAATCGTGCTGAAAAAAGTTCACCTGGGCTATCAGATCTCTATCGAAAGCTGCATATCCATTTTCTTCCCGGTAATAGCTTTTAAGTGAATGGCTACCCTGACAGTTTTTGTAGTTTCCTTCACTCAACTGTACCGCCTTTAAAGGGTAGACGGCTGCTTTCGCTTGATTCAGAGTACTCGTGTTGATATCAGTGGCTGAAATCTGAACGTGCTCTAAAATACACATCTCTTTTAAAAGAATTGTCATGGTCAGCACCTCTTCTCCGGATGAACAACCAGCATGCCATATTTTAAAATGGTTCTGATTCCTTGGGATGGCGGGAAATATCTCTTCCCGCATCACGTTCCAGAAGCCAGGATCACGAAACATCTGGGTCACGTTTACCGTGATCTCATTGAGGAATTCCTGAGCGAAGGCGGGAGAAGAGTGGGTGAGCTTCTCAATAAGTGTTTCTACGGTAAGTTTTCTGATCTGCATGATTCGCACCACCCTTCGCCTGAAAGATGATACAGCATAGTCCCGAAAGTCATACCGGTGCCTGCGGTACAAAACCTCCGCTATCCGCTCAAGATCAGCATTTTCAATTTTATCATGCATCATGATCTCTTCGGTCAATCGGGGTTTCCAAATAGAAGTACACCTTCACACGAGTACGAACTATTTCGAGGTTGCTTCAAAATGTTTATATCCGGATACACGGAACAATTAAGAAACCGGATGCTTATTTTCCCATCCATGTTGAAACGTAACTTATTACCTGGCCATGGGCAAGGTTCCAACTCGGTATTCCCGGTTGGTTTTTCTTTCCGTTGTGGCTCTGTTTTTGGGCGACCTGAAAGCGACCGTCACCGCGTGGCTTATCTAAACTTAAAAAATCGGCAAAACACATGGTAATAAACAAAATCAATAACTCGTATTCGGAAGGCTGATCTGTACAGAAGTCCCCTTGGTCAATACGCTGGTGACTTCAATCTGGCCTCCAAGTGCTTCAACCTGGGTCTTGATCAGGTACATGCCAAGGCCTTTACCTTCCACATGCGTATGAAAACGCTGAAACGGCTGGAAAAGTTTGTCGGCATATTTCGTTGCATCGAACCCGATGCCATTGTCGTCCACCCTGATGGTGACTCCACCATCCACCGGCACAACGGCAATCTTGATTACGGTTTTTCTCTCCAGTGCCCGGTACCTGATGGAATTAGATAAAAGGTTTGAGAGGATACTGTCGATGTAAGCAGGAACACTGTTGAGCTCCTCTACTTGCAGATCGGTTTCAACAAACACATTGTGCTCTTCAATTTCCCGGGCAAAGCGAGAGGTAATCTTCATCACCAGTTCAGGGATGGCGATTGGCTCGCGCTGCAAAGCCGCGCCAGGCCGCGCATTAACGATAGTCCCAAGATCGTGGACAATTGTGTCCAGGTCTTGGACGGACTGAACGATGCGGCCCAACACCTCAACGTTGCCGGAGTGGGTTGGCCCCATGATGCTGAAGATGTTTGCCAGTCCGAGGATTCGGGCCACGGGTGCGCGCAGGTTATGGGCGGCAATAAAGCTGAACTGCTCAAGCTGACGGAACTGCTTCTTAAGCTCCTCGTTGCTATTGGCCAGCTGGAGGGTTCTCTGCCGAACGGCTGTCTCCAGATATTGGTTGTGCTGAGCGATAACCCGTTTGGATTCTTCGAGTATTTGGTTCTGTTTTTCCAACTGATCGCGCTGGGACGAAATTTCCTCCTGCTGCGCCACCAGCTCCTCGTTTTGCGCGGTAATCTCTTCTGTTCGATTTTGTACTGCCGCTTCAAGCTTAAGATTTATCGCCCTGAGTCGTCTGCTATTCCAATGGATGCCGAAAACGAAGCTGGAGATAAAAATGAGCAGATAACCGGCATACGCCCACCAGGTTCTGTACCATGGCGGCAGAATCAAGAACGAAAAACTCACATTGTTACGGCTAACACTATTCGTTTGCATATTGCGGGCACGCACAGTAAAGGTGTAGTTACCTTCATGCAAATTTTTATAAGTAGCCGTGTTGTTATTAGTCCATGTACTCCATTCTTTTTCTTCCCCTTCCAAAATATATTGATAGCTTATTTCGCTATTCGCAGCAATCCCTACTACTTTAAATTCGAATTTAAGCTGGTTATGTGCATAGGGTAGTGTTAGATTAACAGGTAATGAATTGAAAGGTGTGATGTCGGTGAATGAGACTCCGCTCATTCTTTTTTGAAGTGCTGTTCTCTCCTTATCCGGTAGCACTTCACCGTGGGAAAAAATCTCCTGGTAAGCGCGGATGGCAGAATCCACGGAGCTATTTGACCGTAGCGAGTACCATGAAAAAAAATCTTCTCCCGGACTAACGTGTTGTATGGCCACCTCAGGCTCACGGTCGTTTTTTCGTACCGCGTTAAGATCGAAGCGTACCAAACCTGATTGTACGTTACGGGTTGCTGCCCAAATTGCTCCGTCCTGGCCCACAATTAGTGCATTTGCACCTACGCCAGAAATAGCACCAATTTGGAAGCCTGTCGAAGAATTGAATAGGTCAAATACGGGTGTGTACGCACTCAGTTCTTTGTTCGACAGGGTGTTGTCAGCGGAAATCGTCTTGCCACGATCCGTTTTCGAAACCAAATTGGAAAGTACAAAAAGCCCAACGTTGGTACCCATAACCAACTCACCTTTTGCCGTAAAGGCCAACTCCTGAATTACGTTTTTGCCCCATTCTTTACCCAAAGAAAAGTTAAGAAAGGTTTTTCCGTCAAAGCGGCTGAGTCCCCGATGTGTACCCACCCACAAATGACCATACCCATCAGCGAGTATGCTAAGAACACTATTGCTGGGGAGCCCTTGGGCATCCGCGTAGGTAATGAATTTTTCGCCCTTGAGACAACTGACTCCACCTCCATTGGTTCCCACCCATAAATTTCCACTGACATCTTCGGTTATACAACTCACTTCCTCCCAGGGTAAGCCCGAGTCACTTGAAAAATTATGTATCCGTTTGCCATCGTATCGGCTCAGGCCGGGTTCCGTATAACTTATCCACAGTGCC
>DHLV01000076.1:0-28404 GCA_002405445.1 Flammeovirgaceae bacterium UBA4659
AGAATAAACTGAATGCCGCGGCTCAGCAAATCATTGTTCACTTCTTGGTTGTGAATCATTTGACTGAGCAAATACACTTTCTTATTTGGGTTCTCTTCTAATGCCCGGTAGCTAATCTCGATTGCATTTTCTACTCCGTAACAAAATCCAAAATGGCGCGCAATTACAAACTGCACAGGGCCGAAGTCAATAATGGCAGGGGAGAAGTCTTGCTTGCGCAAGTCTTGCACTCGCCTCGATTCTTTTACTCGGCCTGTGACAGAAGACCGATAGTATGCAGGAATGTCAAACTTTTTGATGGTATGGTCTGTTTGCTAGTTTCAAACTCAAAATTAGCGGAATTGTTTGGAAAGGTGCGAAAACAAAAAGCCCTCCGAATGGAGGGCTTTTGTCGTTTTAAGCAGCTCGGTTGAGCTTATCTTCTTTTACAATTACCGTTCGCACCTCTTTCGCCTCTACATCGAATGACTTTACTTGTACCAAGTTATTTTTGATATACCGCAGCACTTCCATCACTTTGCCATCGATCTTGCTGCGAACGATCTCACCTTTCTTAAAAAGTCTCCTCATATCGTTTGGTTTAGTTAATAACGTAACGCAAATACCTTCTCGATTGGGTAATCTGGATAAACCCCTTCAAACGTAATCAAATCACCCTGTTTTTTCGACTCTAATATAACGTTTGCTTCTTTTACCGAAGTTATCTTTTTGTTATCAATACGGGTAATGATGAACCCCTCGCGCATTTCAGTGTACTTGCTCACCTTGCCTTTCTCAATTGCTTTCACTCTCACACCGTTTTCCAGGTCAAGCTTCTTCAGGGTTTTAGTGTCCACATCTTCAAATTCTAAACCGAGCGAAGCCAACGCGTCTTTTTCATCGCGTTTTACGGTGCTCAGGTTACCGGCCCGATTTTTCAATGTCACAGGAATGGTGAGTTTTTTACCTTTTCGGTCTATCGTTAAGGTAAGCTTATCACCAGGGCGTTTGCGTCCTACAAATTCAATCAATGCCGTGCTGGATTTAATCGGTGACTCATCGATTTTCACAACAACGTCACCCGGTTTTACACCGGCCGCTTTGGCAGCGCTTCTGTCATCTGCATCGCCAAAGCCATTAATGTACGCCCCTTCATTTACTTTCAGTTCTTCTTGCTTTGCCAGGTCACTGTCTACGTTACGCACCTCTACACCCAACCAACCGCGCTGCACCGTGCCGTAAGCCAGCAGATCCTCCACTACTTTGCTGACAATATCCGAAGGCACTGCAAAACCATAACCCGAGTACGCACCGGTGGGGCTGGCGATAGCTGTGTTGATACCAAGCAGGCCACCATCTAAATTCACCAATGCTCCTCCACTGTTGCCCGGATTAATGGCAGCATCGGTTTGGATAAACGATTCGATGGCGGTGCGGGCGGCCTCTTCGCCATTTCTACCTTGTCGGTTGTTGGAGTTAATGATGTTAATGTTTCTGCCCTTGGCGCTGATGATACCCGCTGTAACGGTAGAATTCAAATTGAATGGATTACCCACCGCCAACACCCACTCACCCACACGTGCTTTGTCAGAATCTACAAATGATAAGAAAGGCAGACCCTTTTGATTGATTTTGATCACCGCGAGATCGGTGTCAGGGTCGGTGCCAATTACCTCGGCTTTAAATGAACGATTGTCACTTAGCGTTACCTCAACCACATCGGCATCTTTTACAACGTGGTTGTTGGTAACGATGTATCCCTCAGCATTAATGATCACACCCGAACCGGTACTTTGGCTGGGGCCTTGTTGCATGGGCGACTGTGGGCCAAAGAAGAACCTAAAGGGGTCGTCCATACCACGCTCGCGCGCAACAGCCCGCTCGGCAGCCGATGCCTTGATGTGCACGACTGCCGCGGTCACTTTTTCCGCTGTGCCGGTAAAGTCCAATGCGACTGTTTCGCCTTTCTCATTTACGCGATAGGCAACTTGTGCTGTTGGCACACCATTCACATGTTCAATTCTTACGTTTCCGCTTTGATTTTTGCTTACGTACTGGTTGGCCACCAAAGTGATAATGCTTCCTAGAAGGGCAGCCACCACAAGAGAAACAAATTGCTTCATACTTTATTAGTCATTTACGGTTTTGATTACTACTACTTGTTGAGCCAGCGTAAGATGCTGCAACCCTTTGAAAAGTTTTCCCTCTTGATTGGAGGTTTACCCTACACTGATTCAACTTCAAAAACAACGTTCTTCTATACGAATTTTGTACCAAAAAGGTTCGGAACTGAAAATATGTCAGTCCTTGGATGAGATTCCGAGAATAATGCCCCGATCGATAGAGCTACTTCTTTACCAGCTCACCATTTTTATATTCATATTCGATCGAGAGTTTGCCGTCTTGGTCATACCACTTTGAAACGCCATCTCGCACACCATTTTTATAGTTGCCCTCCTCCATCAATTTCGAGTTGTAGTCGTAATAGATGCGAACTGTACCCTCAATTTTTCCATTCATATAGTTGCGCTCCTCCTTTAGGCTGGTAGACTTGAACTCTTTGTAGTCTCCATGGCGCAGGCCGTTGTGATAATAGAACCTCTTTGTCATTTGGCCGTTCTCCATTTCCATGCATAAACCCTCCTTCTTTCCTTCAAAATATGTTGTTACCGATTTGACAAGTCCGTTGGTTTGGTATTCCGTCCATGCTCCGTGGCGTTTGTTGTTCAAGTAATATCCGTCAGCAGACTTTAGCCCACCTTGGTCAACCAACGTTACGCGCACCAAACCCGGTGTGTCGGCAAACTCCTCTTTGATTGCCCCGGGCGGTATACCCTCTTCGCCAACCCCTGGCGTGGCTTGTTTTGATTGGGGTGCTGTGCCATTTGCTGCTACACTGGTTGCTGCATCCGGTGTCTGCTTCTTTTGATCGCAGCTTAAGAACATGAATAAAGAAATCAGTGCTATCCATTTCATACTTCAGAATTTTGCTGCCAAATATATTGAGTAATTTTACCTTTCGTCAAGTGTCGGGCAACCTGTAATAAGTATAATGCGTGGCGTGAGGGCGGGGGTGCATGAAGCCGCAGCAAACCACTTTGTAGACTGTGGGTTTAGACGGGGCGGGAATTGCATGCCGGATTGAATAAACAACAGAATAAAGAAAACGCCAAAAATTCGGAAACAATCAGAATGATGGAAAACGCTCTCGACTGCTTTTTTTTATTTAACAGGTTGTATGGCCAAAGGTGTTTACATCTTAGTGACGGCTACAAAACCACCAGCTTTTCTTTACAACGAGTAAAATGACCATCCGTTCCATTGTGCGGCTCAAACCCGGCCGCGAAAATTCCATTCTTAGATTCCATCCGTGGGTATTCTCGGGAGGCATTCAATCAATCGATAACGAACCAGTAGATGGAGATTGGGTGGAAGTACAGAACCACCAGAAGCGAACACTTGGATTTGGGCACTACCAAAAGGGAACCATTACCGTGCGTATGATCGTGTTTGGCGAAGAAATGCCAGCCGATACCATTTGGGCCGCTAAAATCGGTAAGGCGTATCACCAACGCAGAGCTACCAATGTTGTTTCAGCATTTACAAATGGCTTTCGTTTGGTACATGGCGAGGGGGATGGCTTACCCGGGCTGATCATAGATGTATACAACAAAGTGGCCGTGGTGCAGGCACACTCAGCAGGCATGCACAACGACAGGCACAAAATTTCCGATGCCATTCGCGAGGTGCTTGGCGATGATGTAACCGCGGTGTATTACAAGAGCCCTTCGGTGGGAAAAATACAAACCGAAAATGAATACCTGTTTGGAATGGCCGCAGTTCCGCACATAATGGTAGAGCATGGCAATCAGTTTTTTGTGGATTGGGAAGAAGGCCAGAAGACCGGGTTCTTTATAGACCAGCGCGAAAACCGAAAGCTGCTGGGCGAATTCTGTGACGGAAAAAAAGTACTAAACACCTTCTGCTACACGGGTGGGTTTTCGGTATACGCCCTACAGAACAAAGCGAAGGTTGTACACTCTGTAGATGCTTCTGAAAAAGCCATTGAACTAACCCGAAAGAATCTAGAACTGAATGGTTTCAGCGCTGACGATAACGGTTGTTTTGCGGAAGACACTTTTGATTTCATTCGTGATAAGCCGGGCGAATACGATGTAATTGTGCTTGATCCGCCTGCCTTTGCCAAGCACAAAGAAGCAAAGCACCAAGCAATGAAGGGCTACCAACGGCTGAATGCAGAAGCCATGCGCATCATCAAACCGAGAGGAGTGATTTTTACCTTCTCATGCTCACAGGTAGTAGATAGGCAACTGTTTTACGATACGATTGTTTCGTCTGCCATTCAAGCAAAAAGGAGCATTAAAGTGCTTCATCATTTATCTCAACCTTCCGACCATCCGGTTTCTATTTTTCATCCCGAAGGAGAGTATTTGAAGGGGTTGGTGTTGTGGGTAGAGTAAACATGCTTTTGTAAAGTTTGACTTGCTCTCTTCGTTGCTACCTTTATGGCAATGTCTAATCCTTACCTCTCTTTGATGAAAACTGCTTGGCGGTATGCCAAGCATGAGAAGAGGCAATACATTCTGGTGTACTCTTTGTTCATTTTGGCGAGTGGCACATTTGCCGTTGCCCCACTGCTGTACGGTTGGTTTATCGATGCAGTGCAGGGCGGCACCGACCAACTGAAATACGCGTTACTTTATGCAGGCCTCTACTTTTTGCTTTGCTTGGCAGAGTGGGCATTGCACGGACCTGCCCGTGTATTGGAGCGCAAGTTGGCATTTAATCTTAGTCGCAACTTTTTGCATGAGCTGTACCACCAAACACTTCACCTGCCCGTGAAATGGCAGCAAGACAATCATAGCGGTGCCACCATCAATCGCATACGCAAAGCTTACGAGGCTTTGAAGGATTTTTTTCAGAACGGATTCATGTACCTGTATGCGCTTACGAAGTTCGTGTCTTCGTTTGTGGCCATGCTGCTGTTCTCGCCTTTGTTTGGTGGCATTGGCATTGTGTTGGGTGCAATTACGGTATGGATTATTTTCAAGTTCGACAAACCTTTTATCAAATCCGTTGACGACACCAATGAAAGAGAACACGTTGTGTCAAGCACGCTGTTCGATAGTCTCTCCAACATTATAACCGTTATCACTTTGCGCTTAGAAAAACGCATGGAGAAGAGCTTACTCGAAAAAGTAAAGGATGTGTATTCTCCTTTTATGAGATCGGTAAAAATAAATGAGTGGAAATGGTTTGTAGCTGACATGTTGGTTGTAGTAATTTATTGTGTAAACATTGTTGGCTACGTTTATCAAAATACCTTGCCCGGTCAGGTGTTTGCTCTTGGCGGGTTGGTAACGTTAATTGGTTTTGTCAATCAGTTCACCAGTGTGTTTCACGATGTTGCCTGGCAGTATACACAAATTGTTCAGTACAACACCAACGTGCAAACGGCTCGTTCTATTTCAGAAGCTTACCAAAAACATCACTTGCCAGATGGCTCAAGTAATCTGCCTGAGAAATGGAAGAAAATCTCGATTGGGAATCTGAACTTTTCGCACAAAGAAAGTTATTCATCAGAAGAAAAAGCCCAAAGCCTGCATCACATATCAATCAACATTGAAAAAGGCAAACGCGTTGCGCTGATCGGGGAGAGCGGAAGCGGCAAAAGCACACTGATGGCCCTGTTGCGCGGGTTGTACGAACCTGAAAAAGACTTGGTTTTAAAAATAGACGACAGGACGACAGCAAGTATTGACTCCCTGCACAGCATTGTAACGCTTTTCCCGCAAGAGCCCGAAATCTTTGAAAACACTATTGAACATAACATCACGCTGGGTCTGCCTTTTGCTGAAAATGAAATTATGGCAGTGTGTGAGACGGCTCATTTCACAGAGGTGGTTCATCAATTACCCAAGGGTTTGCAATCTAGCATTCAAGAAAAAGGCGTTAATCTTTCTGGTGGACAAAAGCAAAGGCTGGCATTGGCACGCGGCATCTTGGCAGCCAAAAGTTGCGACATCATTTTGCTAGACGAACCCACGAGCAGTGTCGATCCAAAAACAGAAATTCAGATTTATGAAAAGCTGTTTAAAGAATGCGAAGGGAAAGCAATTGTATCAAGCCTGCACCGATTGTATTTATTAAGCTATTTCGATTACGTCTATGTACTAAAAAACGGTCGCGTTGCCGATGAAGGCACCTTTCAAGACCTGAAAGGCCGGAGTGCAATATTTCAAGACATGTGGCGGCACCAGCAGAAGAACATGGGTGGGGCTTCGTCACAAAAACTGTAATGCAACCGGTATGTATTCCCATTTTGCAATGCGTAAGCATATATTTAATTTTAGCCGATTTTAAATCATTTTTTCATGCGAAAAATCTGTGCAGCATTCTTTTGTTTTGTCTATTTAGAGGCGTTTCCCCAGGCAAACACAAAACTTCTTTCCACACTCGATCAGCAAGCGAAAGCAATAGAAAACAAGGTAATCGATTGGCGAAGGCATTTTCACCAAAACCCAGAACTCTCCAATCGTGAGTTTAAAACGGGGGCAAAGATTGCCGAGCACCTAAAGTCTTTGGGGCTGGAAGTAAGATACCCTGTGGCAAAAACCGGTGCGGTTGGCATTTTGCGCACAGGCAAACCCGGACCAGTACTGGCCCTTCGTGCGGACATTGATGGCCTGCCAGTAGTAGAACGGAATAGTTTACCCTTTGCCTCCAAGGCGAAAAGCGAATACCAAGGTCAGGAGGTGGGTGTGATGCACGCTTGCGGACACGATACACATATTGCCATTTTGATGGGGGCGGCAGAAATCCTCACGAAAAACAAGAATGATTTAAAAGGCACAATTGTGTTCTTATTTCAACCAGCCGAAGAAGGCGCGCCCGATGGGGAAGAAGGTGGTGCAGCGTTGATGATCAAAGAAGGCGCCCTCGAGAACCCCAAAGTAGAAGCAGCCTTCGGCTTGCACATCAATTCGCTCACACCGGTAGGCACCATCACCTACCGCCCCGAAGGTGAGATGGCAGCGGTTGATAATCTCAATATCAAATTGACGGGCCGCCAAACCCATGGAGCTGCGCCTTGGAATGGGGCAGACCCGATTGTGGCCGCAGCGCAAATCGTTACAGCATTGCAAACCATTGTCAGTCGCAACTTAGAACTGACCAATGCGGCAGCGGTCGTTACAATTGGCAAGATCTCCGGTGGTGTGCGGAGAAACATCATTCCAGAAACGGTTGAGATGCAAGGCACCATTCGCACCCTCGATAGTAAAATGCAAGACGTGGTCCATGCGAGGATTAAAGAAATCACAGAAAACATCGCCACCGGCATGGGTGTAAGGGCAGACGTAGAAGTTACCAAACTTTACCCCGTGACGTACAACGACCCCAAACTTACAGCATGGGCTGCACCTTTCATTGAACGTGTCACTGGCAAAAACAAAGCGATAATCATTCCGGCAGCGACAGGCGCAGAAGATTTTTCATTCTATGCGCAAAAAGTACCAGGCTTTTTCTTTTTTGTGGGCGGCATGGCGTTGAATGCCGATAAAGACAAGACCCCATCGCACCACACACCTGATTTTTACATTGACGAAAGTGGCATGCTTACCGGCCTTCGTGCGATGTTGGGTTTGACAGCTGAGTATTTATACAAAAAATAATCAGCATGACAGAATATAAGCCTTCTTCATTTGCAGAAAAGCTGTACAAAATAATTGGCCTGGCTGAACGAGTATTACTGGCAGCCGCTATCATCGCGTTGCTGCTGAACCGCTTTGAAAAAGGCAATGGTGCTCAACTGTTAACTTTGTCACTGGGCTCATTAGCTGTCATTTACTTTTTGCGTGCTTATCAACCACCGCAGTATGCTGAGGAAAAACCTCAAGCTGGTGACCAGAAATTAGGGATGTTGGATTTGTTGCTTCAAACCATCGCACCAAAGGTGGGTTGGATTGGATGCTCGGTGGCTACGATTGGCGTTTTGTTTTATTTGCAAGGTTTCAAAGGATACGAACAGATGTTGCTGCTAGCTGGGGGCACAATGGCGATTGTAAATGTCTTGTTAGGGATAGCCTTTTTGAAAGGTAACAAACAAGTTAGCCAGCTGCTCACGCGCACGTTACCTCTTTGTTTAATGGCTTTGTATCTGTTGAACAAAGTAGCTATTTTTTAATTGCCCATTAGTGGCGAGCAAAGGCCCTTGCTTTGCTTAACTTGCGTTTCGGCTTGTTGACGCCTATCTTGCTAAACTATATCTCTGTACATCTCGTTGTTAGCACATGGGCGAAGGAGTTCAACAAATACAATCCAAGGTATCGGCTTTTAAGCGCAAGTATTACCTGAACTTGTTTGTGCGCGGCAGCATCCTTACGCTCGCACTGGTAGGCGGGTATTTTCTGTTCGCCTCGCTGGTGGAACACAACTTTTGGCTCGGCAAAGAGCTGCGCCTGGTGTTGTTTATTTCCTTCTTTGTAACAGTAGCATTTTGCGTATATCTGTTCTTGCGCGACCCTTTGAAGTGGTGGCTATTCAAGCGCGGGCTGGGAGAAGTGGAAAGCGCCAAAATGATCGGCCGCTTTTTTCCTGGTATTGGCGACAAACTACTCAACGTATTACAACTATCCCATCAACAAACATCGAGCGCATTACTGAGCGCTGGTATTGCGCAAAAGGCGGCTGCCTTCCAAGGTGTAGCATTTGAATCGGCCATCGACCTGCGCGACAACAAACGCCATTTAAAATACCTGGCCATTCCCTTCGCCATCATTTGTGCCTTGCTGTTGATCGACAAAGGTATATTTACCCAAAGTGCGCAGCGCATCGTGCAATTCAACCGCGAGTTTTCGCCACAGGCGACTTTTCAGTTCGTATTGCTGAATAAGTCCATGTCTGCATTCTTTAATGAAGACTTCACGCTGCAGCTGTTGCTGGATGGAGAAGCCCTGCCCGAAACAGCCTACATGCTAAACGGTACACAGCGCAGAAAAATGGAGAGTGTTGGAACAGGCAAATTTGCTTACACGTTTGACCGAATGCAACAAAGCGCCACCGTTCAATTTGAAGCCTCAGGTTTTTACTCCAAGCCCTTTACTGTGTCCATCGTCAACCGGCCCGAAGTGAATCGGCTTGACATTCGGTTGAGATTCCCCGCTTACCTGCAACGGAAAGCAGAGCAGCTGACCAATGCGGGCAACATCGAAGTGCCGGAAGGCACCAACATCAGTTGGAAAATTGGTACCAGATTCGCCAACAAAGCCCAAGTCCGTTTTGGCGATGCAGCCCCGAACGATATGCAATTGATTGACCGGGAAACGTTTGGCTTTTCAAAAAACATCAACGACCCCGAGCAGTATGCGCTGGTGCTTGAAAACGAAAACAGCAAGAACAAAGAGCCCATCTCGTACTCGATCAAAGTAGTGAAAGATCAATTTCCACAAATTACGGTAGACAATCTGCGCGACTCGATCTTGTTTAAAAGCGTGATGCTGGGAGGGCAGGTAACAGATGATTATGGCATTACGGAACTACGGCTGAAGTACCAAATCACAAATGCCAACCAGCAGAGCCCGGAACGAGCTGTGCTCATCCCGCTTTCTTCGCGCAATGCTCAACAAAATTTCTTTTATGCCTGGGCAATCGACTCGCTTCAACTCAAACCTGGAGACCGTGTGACGTATTATCTGCAGGTGTGGGACAACGATGGTGTGAACGGAAGAAAAGCAACGCGTTCAGCAAGCTACGTTTTTGCCTTGCCCGGCAAAGACGAGCTGGCAACACAAATTTCAAAATCTCAACAAAAGACTGAAACGAGAATTGACGAAAGCCTGACACAGGCAAAGGATCTTCAAAAATCCATTGAAGAAACACAGCAGCGCCTGCGCGGAAAGCAGAGCCTCGACTGGCAAGACAAAAAAATGCTTGACAACCTGGTGGAGCAAAGGAAGAAATTGGACGATGCCATCAGCCAACTGGAAAAAGAAAATGAGCTACTCGAGCAAAAGAAAGAGGCATTTACAGAAGAGAATGAGCGCATCAAAGAAAAATCAGAGCAGATTCAAAAATTAATGAACGACCTGTTGGATGAAGAAACGAAGAAACTATTTCAGGAGCTTGAGAAAATGCTGCGCGAAAATGCTGATCCCTCGCAAATGCAGAAAGTGCTTGATAAGTTAAATCGCAAAGAAATCAACCTGGAAAAAGAGCTCGAACGTACGTTAGAGTTGTTCAAGCAATTGCAGTACGAATACAAGTTTGACCAGAGTATCGAATCTCTCAAAGAACAAATCTTTAAGCAGGAGCAGCTACTGGAGGATACCAAAGAGCTGGCGGGTGAAAAAACGAGTGACGCAAAAAACGCAGACCAAAAAAACACTGCAGAGCAATCGAAAGAGAAAGATTCTGAAAACAAAAACAGTGGAAATAGTGCAGACAAGAGCAACGAAAATCATAGCAAGGATGGAGACAACCCATCGGGCGAAAAGAATTTGGAAGATTTATCGAAGGAGCAAGGGCAGATCAATCAGCAAACCGAAAAACTAAAACAAGAATTGAAAGAACTCGAGAAGTTGGGGCAAGAATTGGATCAGCAGCAAGAACTCCCCGGTGACGAAAAATTCAATCCGCTGCAACAGGATCAGCAAGACAGCAAGCAATCTCTGGACAATGGCAAACCCAAAAAGGCGATTAACTCACAAAAGAGGTCCATCCAGCAGATGAAGCAAATGCAACAACAGATGGAGAGCGCACAAAATTCTATGGAGATGGAAATGGATATGGAAAACTTAGAAAGCTTGCGGCAAATACTACACGGGCTCATCAGGCTTTCATATGATCAAGAAAGCCTGATGACCGATTTCAATCAGGTACAGCAGTCAGACCCGAGGTATGTGCAGCTTTCGCAAAATCAGATAAAGGTAAAAGATGATTCTAAAGTATTGGAAGACAGCTTGTTAGTTCTTGCCAAGAAGGATCCTTTTTTGGGCTCAGTGGTAACCAAAGAGATTTCTGAGCTGAACGACCATCTGGACAAGGCTGCATTGAATGTAAAGGAAAGGCGAAAGTCCAACGCGAGCGCTGAAATGCAGTTCAGTATGACGAGTATCAACAATTTGGCGCTGTTGCTGAACAGCCATTACAACATGATGATGAATGCGATGCAAAACGCGAAGAAAAAACCGGGCAAAGGCAAGCAATCCGGAAAAGAGCGCAATTTATCGCAGATGCAGATGCAATTGAACCAACAAATGGAAGAAATACGTAAGGGTGGTAAGCAAGGTCGACAACTCTCTGAAGAGTTAGCCAAGATGGCGGCCGAACAAGAACGCATCCGCAGGGCTTTGCAAGAAATGCAAGAAAAACTAAAGCAGGAAGGCGGCAAAGTGCCGGGCGGAGATTTGCCAGGGAAAATGGAACAGACAGAGATGGATTTAGTGAACAAGCAGATAACGGAACAAACCATAAAAAGGCAGAATGAAATCATCACCCGTTTGCTCGAAGCTGAGAAATCGATGCGTGAGCAGAACCAAGACCAAGAGCGCAAAGGAGAGGCAGCCAAAGATTATGCAAAGGAGTTGCCTCGTAATTTTGAGGAATATTTAAGATTAAAAGAAAAAGAAGTAGAATTGTTGAAAACCGTACCGCCTCGGCTTTATCCGTATTACAAAAAAGAGGTGAACGAATATTTTAAGCGCATTGGAACGAAAGAATAGCCATCGTGAAGAAGATCCGTATCGAAATACCATCTCTGGCCGAAAACATTCGGATGATTGAAAGCTTCATCGATAACGCCAGGGAAAAGTTTCACCTGAATGATGATATCTACGGCAACATTATGATTGCCGTGACTGAGGCCGTGAATAACGCCATCAAGCATGGCAATCGTAACGACTCATCAAAGAATGTTGCCCTATCCCTTTCTCTGGGTGATGGCCTGATCAAGTTTCAGATCGAAGACGAGGGCACAGGATTCGACTATCACAACTTGCCCGACCCCACTACTGCTGAAAATCTCGAGAAGCCGGGTGGCAGAGGCATCTTTTTGATGAAACACCTGGCTGATGAGGTAGCCTTTGCGGAAAACGGCAAAGTGGTGGAGTTGAGTTTTTACATGAACTCTTAGTGCTTTGAACGGTTGGTAATCCGAGCCCCGGTTGGATGTCTGTTGAGCTCTATTTTGTAAAAATATGCCTGTTCGTTTCTTTTCTGAGGATACCAACTTCAGGGTGACGCATCCGCGGAAAAGAATTCAATGGATCGCTCTGGTTCTTGAAAAGGAGAGAAGGCGGCTGGGTGAAATCTCCTACATTTTTTGTTCTGATAACTACTTGTTAACCCTCAACCAGCAATTCCTCAGGCACAATACGCTTACAGACATCATCACTTTCGATTACTCGAACGGAGATACCCTGAGTGGCGAAATCTATATCAGTATAGACAGGGTGTCAGAAAATGCCGAAGAATTCAGAACTGCTTTTCAAGATGAGCTTGACCGGGTAATGATTCATGGAGTACTGCACCTGGCAGGCTACAAAGACAAAAAGCCGGCTGAAAAAGTGCTGATGCGCAAAAAAGAGGAAGCTTGCCTATCTTTGCGGAAGTAAAGAGGTTTCACGTGGAACATTAGTCCGGATTGTCTGGAGCCTGGCAACAAGCCTACCCACACCCGTCACAAGTTCCACGTGGAACAAAACATGACTCAACAGCGACCCAAGAAATGTTCACACAATACGATGTTATAGTAGTCGGTGGCGGCCATGCAGGCTGTGAAGCTGCTGCCGCTGCTGCAAACATGGGATCGAAGGTTCTTTTGATCACCATGAATATGAACACCATCGCGCAGATGTCTTGCAACCCAGCCATGGGGGGTGTTGCAAAGGGCCAGATCATTAGAGAAATTGATGCCCTCGGGGGCTACTCCGGCATAGTTTCTGACAGATCGATGCTGCAATTCCGCATGCTCAACCTATCCAAAGGCCCTGCCATGTGGAGCCCACGATCACAAAACGACCGGATGCGGTTTGCTGAAGAATGGCGCCTGATGCTCGAGAACACAGCAAATGTGGATTTCTGGCAAGAAATGGCTACCGGCATCGTAGTAAAAGGCGACAGAGTGGTAGGGGTGAAGACCGCACTGGGTATTGAAGTGCGCTGCAAAGCCGTAGTCCTCACAAACGGTACTTTCCTGAACGGCACCATTCATATCGGAGAAAAGAATTTTGGGGGAGGCCGTGCAGCCGAACGAGCAGCTTCAGGTATTACTGAACAGCTCATTGGGCTTGGTTTTGAATCCGGTAGGATGAAGACCGGTACACCGCCACGAATCGATGGACGCTCGCTAGACTACAAAAGAATGGAAGAGCAAAAAGGGGACCCCAACCCATGCAAATTTTCATTTACAGACACCGAACCCCTGAAAGAACAGCTGAGCTGCTGGATCACTTACACCAACGATGCCGTTCATCGCGAACTCCAAAAAGGCTTTGATCAATCACCGATGTTTCAAGGGCGTATCAAGGGACTTGGTCCGCGGTATTGCCCTTCCATCGAAGACAAAATCAATCGTTTTGCAGAACGCGATCGCCATCAGATATTTGTTGAGCCGGAGGGATGGAAAACAGTTGAAATTTATGTGAACGGCTTTTCAACTTCACTGCCTGAAGACATTCAGTTTGCCGCCATCCGTAAAATACCAGGATTCGAAAATGCCAAAATGTTCAGGCCAGGCTATGCCATCGAATATGATTACTTTCCCCCTACACAATTAAAGATGAGTTTAGAGACTCAACTTATTGATAATCTGTATTTTGCAGGGCAAATCAATGGAACCACCGGCTACGAAGAAGCCGCTTGTCAGGGGCTGATGGCTGGAATCAACGCTCACAATAAGCTTCATGACAAAGAACCCCTTATCCTCAAAAGATCTGAGGCTTATATCGGAGTCCTCATTGACGACCTCGTCAACAAAGGCACGGAGGAACCTTACCGGATGTTTACATCGAGGGCCGAGTACCGCATTTTGCTCCGCCAAGACAATGCCGACCTGCGCCTGACAGAAACAGGCCATAAACTCGGACTTGCTTCTGATGAACGATTGCAAAAACTCAAAAACAAACAAGCCGCGATAGCACAGCTCCAAAGCGAACTAAAAGACCTACGCACCACACCTGACGTTGCCAATCAGGAATTGGTCGGTTTAAATAGCTCACCTCTCACTGAAAAAGTGCCGGTTGAAAATCTCTTGAGAAGACCCCATGTCGGAATGGCAGAACTCAAAAAGATCGATCCGCACATTCAACAGGTGTTAAGCAAGTACAGCACCGAAGTTTTGGAACAAGTTGAAATGAACACGAAATATCAAAGCTACATCCAACGAGAGCAGAAGCTCGCAGAAAAAATACTAAGCCTAGATGACTACCGCATCCTGCCAAACTTTGATTACGACCGTGTCAAGGCTCTGTCTGCGGAGGCTCGCGAGAAACTGAAAAAGATAAAACCCGAAACTCTCGGACAACTATCAAGGATTAGCGGTGTTTCCCCAGCCGATGTCTCCGTACTTACAGTATATATGGGTAAGTAACCCGATGAACACGCAACGAACACACAAAGAGTAAACTCTCCTTTTGCCAGAAAATGCAAAAAATGTTAGAATATGTCCGTTGCTGCCCCATTTGTGATGCAGTATCATTCAAACACCACCTCCATTCGAAAGATTACACCACTACGCACGAGTCATTTAGCCTCCAAAGCTGCACCCAATGCGGCTTTATCTTCACAAACCCCCGCCCCCCGGCCGATGTCATTGACGCATACTACCGCTCCGACAAATACGTCTCGCATACCGGTGGTGGCGACAGCATCATCGACAAAGCCTACGTTATTGCACGAACGTTTACGCTGCGTTGGAAACTGCACACCATCACCCGATACCAAACTGCAGGCACCCTGCTCGACTTCGGATGTGGAACGGGCGCGTTTCTCAACTACTGCAGACACAACGGGTGGGCGGCAGACGGCATCGAGCCCTCTGACGAGCCACGTACCAAAGCAACGGCACTCACCAATGTGCATATAAAAAGTCAGATAACCACCGACATGCCATGCTACGATGCAATTACCCTGTGGCACGTTCTGGAACACATCCACGAACTAAAGGATACTTTACAAGCAATCATCTCACATCTCAAGAAAACCGGAACTCTATTCATTGCTGTACCTAACCCTATTTCAGCAGACGCTAGGCATTATCAACAATATTGGGCCGGATATGACGTGCCGCGCCACTTGTGGCACTTTACAAAACCAACAATGAGCCGATTGCTGGAAAAAGTTGGACTAAAAATTGTTGCCATCAAACCAATGAAACTTGACGCATACTACGTCAGCTTGCTGAGCGAAGGGTACCAAAATCCACACCAGCCCACATGGCTACAGGCCACCAAGGCCGCTTTACGAGGTGCGCTCTCCAATGTGAGTGCATCAAAAACCGGAGAGTACTCCAGCCTGATATACATCGCAAAACACCAATGAGACCCTCGGGCATATCAGTTCTGCTTGCGCTTTTACTCATCAGTTGCGCCAATCAAAGCTCTCCCACAGGAGGGCCGCAGGACAAAAAACCCCCCTTGCTCCTGAATTCCAACCCTAAAACCAACCAACGGAACTATTCCGGCACTACTTTCGAACTACAGTTCAACGAACCAGTCCAACTAAAAAACGCCAGTGAAGAAGTGCTGATCACTCCTTCCCTCGGTAAGAAAACAAAGATTGTAGCGAAAAAAAACCGCGTCATCGTATCACCAGAACTCTCATTGGCACCGAATACCACATACACGATCAACTTTCGCGATGCGGTACAAGATCTCAACGAAGGAAACCCCGTGTACAACCTACGACTGGCCTTCAGCACAGGCCCTCATATCGACTCACTGCAAATTTATGGCACTGTCACAGAACTATTTCAGGAGCCGATACCAACTAAAATAACCGTGGCAATATATGAACGCGACACCTTTGACATATTCAGGCACACCCCTACCTACTTTACACGAACCGACAACAGGGGCAGATTCAACATCACTAACTTAAGGCATGGTGAGTATCATATCTACGCGTTTGACGACAAAAATAAAAACCTTAAAGTCGACAGCAAGACAGAACGATTCGGCTTTCTCTCTTCAAAACTCTTTCTTAACGAAAAGAACCTTGACAGCGCACGCCTTGCACTGGTAAGAGTAGACGCCCGCCCGCTCAAGCTGACAAGCGTAAGAAATACTGACCGCCAGAGCAAACTTCGATTCAACAAAGCTCTTGACACTGTCCGCCTCGAATCGGATCACTACCGACTCACCTATCAGTATGGCAGCGCACAAGACGAGGTACTCATCAACAACCCACCAAAACAAGACTCCGTCCAAATCAGAATCTATGCAAAAGACAGCGTTGGCCATACCATTGACACAACCGCATTCATCAAAACTACCGACACAAAACTACCGAAGGAACGATTTATTGTCAACTTCGGCCAGCCACGATATAGCACAGACCAAAAAACAATGATCATCACGGCAAAGTACAACAAGCCCATCTCAAAGATCACGCTAGACAGTCTCTATATACAACTAGACAGCACACACTTTCTCCCCATACGCGCCAGCGAGGTAGCTATCGACACACTCCATCACCTTTTGCGACTGAAGAAAACATTCAACCCAGCAACCGCATCAACGCAGGGGAAAAAGCCCCCAATACCAATACTCGTTGCCGGCAAAGGCAGCTTCATTTCTGGTGACGGAGACAGCACAAAGTCACACACCGCAGCCATCGACATACTAAGCCGAGACGAGACAGGCGCCTTATCCATCAGCGTCCATACGAGCCAACCAAACTACATCGTTCAACTGGTAAACGGAAAGGGAGAAATAGTGCGGAGCCTGACTAATCCACGAAATCACACCTTCCAATATCTGCCACCAGATGAATACAAAATAAGAGTCATTACCGATCGAAACGGCAACGGCAAGTGGGATGCTGGAAACTATTACGAACACATCGAACCCGAACCGGTGATTTACTATCGCACAATAGACCGGAAAAACACCACCCCAATACGAGCAAACTGGGAAGTTGGCCCGCTTGAAATTCGATTGTAGCAAATGTTTACAACCCACACTTTGATCCACAATGCCAAAGCCATCCGAACCAAACATCGAAAAACATTAATAAAACTTCAACGATGCACAACCTACACACATACACAACATGTTGATTACATTACTAACAATCCACAAATCGAAGTTGAATAAGTACATTTCGGCATATTTCGCCAAAACCATGAAGACGTAATCCACAACCAATCCTACTCCAAAACCATCCACAAACACACATGGATAATAACAATTATATTATATATATATATAAATATATAATAATACTAACGGCCATATTTTGTGGGAAGACATGTGCTGCGCAAAACCAACAGGATATTGAAATTGCAAATGATTACTACCTGAAGGGCGAAAAGACTAAAGCACTTGCCGTTTACCAAGCGCTCGCAAAAGATTTTCGTAACATTTCCCTAATTCACAATAACTACATCAATTTGCTTATTGATGTTGGCCAATACAAACAAGCAGAAGATTATTTGGAGAAACTCATTCGTAAAGATGACCGCGTTTCATATCGGTTAGATTTAGGCATCGTATATCTGCGATCAGGCGAGGTTGCTAAGGGAGACAAATACCTCAAAGCAATGATCAAATCACAAGCTGAAGATATGTATCGTGCCAAATCTATTTCAGATTATTTGTCGTCACGCAATTTGATTGACTATAGTATCTACTCCTTACAAATCACACGTGAAGCCACAAAGAATCCATATATATTTCTTTTGGAAATGGCTAACCTATACCGGCTACAAGGCAAGAAAGACCAAATGGTTGAGGAGTATTTACTTTATGTCACACAAACACCAAGCAATATCAGCTATGTAAAGAACCTGCTGCAGATCTTGTTGACAAAGCCAGAAGAACTAGAGGCTTTGCAGAGATTGCTAACCCAGCGCGTACAAACCAACCCGCAATCAGAGACTTTTATAGACCTTTTGATATGGGTCGAACTGCAGCAAAAGAATTTTTATGGCGCTTACGTGCAAGCAAGAGCATTTGACAAACGTTTTCGCAAAGAGCAATCAAAGACATTAGAAATTGCCCAAATCGCCCTCAACAACCAAGACTATGCCAATGCCGATAAGGCATTTTTATTTGTGTTAAAAGAATTTCCAAACACTGAAAATTATTTGCCAGCACAGCTTGGTTTAATAAAAGCGCGCGAAGCGAAGGTGAAGCGAAATTACCCAGTAAATTCTGACTCCGTCAGGTATCTCATTGCAGAGTATACTCGGTTTTGCAGCCTTTACCCGCTCCACCCGAGTGCGTTTGAGGCAAGATTAAGTCAGGCGATGCTTTTTGCCACATACTTAAACGAGTTAGACTCTTCCGTAGTAAGGATTCAGCAGCTGATTGCCGATACCAAGACACCCGCGGCCCTGCGCAATCAGGCAAAAATTGACCTGGGCGACATTTACATATTGAAAGGCGAGCCATGGGAGTCTACACTCCTCTATTCGCAGGTCGAGAAATCGCAACGCGAAACACCCCTCGGCTATGAAGCTAAGTTGCGAAATGCCAAGCTTTCTTATTACAAAGGCGATTTTAAGCTAGCCCAAGAACATTTAGACATACTGAAACAAGCCACCACCCGCGAGATTGCCAATGACGCCATGGATCTAAGTATGCGTATTAATGAGAACCTTTACCCGGACACCACGGGTTTTGGGTTGCGAGTATTTGCAACCATTGAGTTATTACTCTACGAAAATAAAAAGGAACAAGCACTTCATTGGGCAGACAGCTTCATAAAAACAAAAAGAATACGCATGGCGATGCAAGAAGCGCTACAGCGAAACCTCTGGCCAAACCCTGCAGCGAAACTCACTACTGGCGAGCTGCTCGATATCAAAAAAAATATTGGACGCCAAAAGGAAAACCTCAAAAGCGGGCAAATCATCGGTTTGGATTCTGTCTGGGTAGAGGTGCCGGAAGTCACCGGATTAAGAGATGATTTGTATTGGTTGGAATCGGGTATTTTGATGCAACTCGGGCGTTTTCAAGAAGCAGCAATGCTCTGCGAACAAATCCTGGAGGAGGCTCCGGATGATGTGCTTGCAGATGACGCATTTTTTCGCCTGGCTGAAACATACGAAACACGCCTCAATCAAAAAGAGAAAGCCAAGGAACTATACCGATTATTTTTAGATAAGTTTGCCGGCAGTGTGTATGCGGCTGAGGCACGCAAAAGATTTCGAACGTTGCGAGGCGACTTCGCAGAAAGCAATAATTCAAATTAATCGATATGAGACGAGCCTTTTTCTTGTTGGTTTTTATCCCGTTTTTAGCTGGTGCACAAACGGAGAAAAATTTTATTGATCAAAATTACATTGAAGTCTCCGGTAAGGTAGAAAAAGAAATTGTGCCAGACCTGATATTTTTGGACATACGCGTGAGCGAGCGCGACAGCAAAACGAAATCACCCATTGCTCAAACGGAAAAACTGATGGTGAGTAAACTGGCGGATCTCGGCATAGACGTAAGCAAAGACCTCTCAGTGCGTGACCTCACCAGCTACCAATATTCCCTCATCTTCAAAACATCTATAGACTTGCAAAAACAATATGTGTTGACAACCCACTCGGCAAAACAGGCCAGCCAGGTAATGGCAGAATTGGAAAAAATAGGCATATCCAATATCAGGATTACCAAAGTAGACCACACGAAGATTGAGGAATTCAGGATTGAAGCACGTATCAATGCAACAAAAGCAGCAAAGGAAAAGGCTGATGGAATTGCAAAGGCGCTCAATCAAAACATTGGTCGCGCCATTTTCATATCAGAGCTAAGTCCAGGTGTCGTTTTGAACAATGGGGTGAACCGCTATGACGAATACCGGTACAAAGCGATGCAAACTTCGGGCGCTGTTCACCGCGGTTATGCGGAGTCACGAGAAGAAGATTTTTCGAATATTGCCTTTGAAACGATCAAAATAGAGTATACTATTTTTGTGCGATTCGAACTCAAATAGAGACACACGTGTTGTCGGTTCGTTGTATTTCTCTTTAGATCATGACGCACAGATACAAGGTTTCCGGAATGACATGCGCGGTCTGCGCAAGCACCGTAGAGAATCTATTGGAAAAAGTTTCTGGGGTAATAGACGCAAAAGTGGATTTATCGCGTCATGAAGTACATATCCGGCTCGCAGAAAATGTCCCCTTTCCGCGACTTCAGTCCGCGCTGGCAGGATACGCATACGAACTCTATGGGGATGACATGAAGGAGGCTAAAGTCGGAGGTTTCTTTTGGGACGACAGAATAGTTTGGAGCCGCGCTTCGTTTAACACACTCAATTGCCTTGTGGGATGCTCGATCGGAGATTTTGGGATGATCATTTTTCTTCAGGCGCTTTATCCGGATACCTCTATGTTCATGCAAATGGTGCTGGCAACGGTATCCGGACTTTGCACTTCTATCATACTTGAAACAGTGCTGTTGCGCGTACGTGAAAAGTTCAACTGGGCATTGGCCTTGCAAACCGCGTTTTCCATGTCGTTTATTTCCATGCTTGCCATGGAACTTGCCATGAACACAAGCGATTTTATGTTGACGGGAGGTAAAGCAGCATTTGGAAACCCAATGTATTGGGCTGCGCTGGCTTTTTCGCTGGTGGTTGGGTTTTTGGCGCCACTTCCGTACAACTACTACAAACTGAAGAAGCACAATAAGGCTTGCCACTAAGTGCACGCCAGGCCACAGTCAACTTGCACCTTTTGCTCCGGCAAAAATCCTGATTTCCAACAGATCGCTTTCTGAGGCAGACTGAGTCTCCAAATAATACCGTTCACTCCGCCACTCTTACAGCTTGCTCCCGGGCGGTTAATCCAAATCCACTTTTGAAGGTTTTACACTCAAATCAATGTTAAACCAAAAAATTCAAAACATGGACATGAAACGAAAATCAGTACTGTCTTTCGCCCTGGCTTTGGTAGCGATACTTGCAACCATCACCGCCTGCAACGATGACAAAACGCCCACTGGGCCCACTCAGAATATTGTGGCCATTGCACAGGGCAACCCCAACTTAACAACTCTGGTTGCTGCATTAACAAAATTTCCAGACTTGGTGGCAACCCTGAGTGGTTCCGGCACATTCACCGTTTTTGCACCCAGCAACCAGGCCTTCACCAACCTACTGACGGCCATCGGTCAAACCAGCTTAGACAATGTGCCAGATGATGTAGTGAAATCCATCCTTCGCTACCATGTTGTTTCAACAGCCGCCTTGCGCTCTACTCAACTCACAGCCGGAAACGTCAATACGGTCGCAAATGAAAATATCGCTGTGACGCTCAATCCGATTAAATTGAACGGCTCAGTGAATGTTACCGTGGCAGATGTTGCAGCCACCAACGGTGTTATCCACATTGTGGATGCTGTGTTGGTCAGTCCTTCTGTGCTACCCATTGTGGGAACAATCTATGCGCCAGCATTTTTCAACAAAGACTTTTCAACATTGGTGGCTGCAATCAAGGGCGCTTCTCAGTCTACGCGCGATTTGCTTTTGAATTCAACAAAGAAGACTTTGTTTGCCCCCACTAACGCAGCGTTCACTGCCGCAGGTATTACCACGTTGCCAACTTCAGCCACAGCAATCGATGCGATTTTGGCTTATCATGTATTGAGCTCTGAAGTGCGCGCGACAGGTTTGCCAAACGTGGCGGCTCCCGGCAATTCTGAAATCACAACCGTTGGCGGTGCCAAGTTTTATTTAAGCAACCGTGGGTCAACAGGTGTATTTATTAATGGCAGAACACAGGTAACGCAAACGGATATTGTGGTCAACAACGGAGTGGTGCACGTAATCAACAGAACGCTGACACCGCCCTCACAGACCGTTGCTCAAATCGCTACCGCATTGTCAACGGCCTCGCCTGCACAGTTTACGCAATTGGTCGCAGCTCTTACGCGTATCCCTTCTTTATTGAATGCGGCAAGCGCAGCGTCATCAAACCTAACAGTATTTGCGCCAACAGATGCAGCATTTCAGCAGTTGTACACAGACTTGGGTGTTACCGGTTTGAGCGGCATCAACGATGCAACGCTTACAGCGGTGTTGCAGCACCACATTATCTCCGCTCCTACTACGGCAACCGGCCGGGTATTTTCGAGGGATCTGGTAACAGCAAATGTGGCAACCCTAAACGGCAACATTTCGATTAATGCAGCCAATGGCACAGTAACCGGGTCACTTGCCGGCAGCCGTACGGCCACTATCAGTACTGATGCGAACCTGGTAAACGTACTGGGTACCAATGGCGTGATCCACACCATCAACCAGGTACTACGCCCGCAATAGCGGATGCAAACACAAGGAGCGTCTCAAAAGCAAATGGGGTTGTCAGTAGGGTGGCTTTTGGGATAGCTCTTTGTTTGAACACTCGGCCAAAATCAACGTTATACTTTCTTTCAGACCCGTGTTTTCAGTCAAATACCGATATGTTTTTATTCTGCTATTGGCGGTATACTCGTACCTCAATATCCAGTTCACAGTGGGCGAAAAGTTGCTGGCGGCTCAATTGCCAGGCTTTCACCTTTTTGTGGTGCTCTTTGCGGTGGTATTATTGATTTGGGAGTTTAACCGTCTGGTGGAGATCAATCTGTCGCGGATTGCTGCCGGATTTTTACGAAAAGTACACCCGCTGCTAATGTTGTTTTTGGCAAGCATGATGAATGTGGTGGCGGCCTCGTTTGTTACGTTGGCTTTGTTGGATATTGTGCAGTTGGCACCGGTTCAGTATAACCTGGCAGACACCAAACTATTACTTGCCTTTGGATTTCGTGTCAACCTCTTCTTGAACTGCCTCAATGCGATCGTGTTTTACATGAATCGTCTCAAGCAAACTCAACTGGAAGCTGAGCGATTGAAGAAAGAAAGCATCGAGGCGCAATTCGAAGCGTTGCGCAGCCAAGTCAATCCGCATTTTATGTTCAACTGCTTCAACGTGTTATCAAATCTGGTGTATAAGGACCCCGATGTATCCTCGCAATTCATTTCGCAGCTTTCTAATGTTTACCGGTATTTGTTGCAAAGCCAGCAAAAGAAAGTGGTTACGCTGATGGAGGAGCTTTCTTTTATAGAATCCTACTTGTATTTGTTAAAGATGCGACATGGTGACAACCTGCTAGTGGAAAAAAACGTACGGGCAGAATCTGAAAGCTATTATGTGGCACCGGCCTCTTTACAAATGCTGATTGAAAATGCCATCAAGCATAATATTGTGTCTAAAAACAAGCCGCTTACCATAAAACTCTACACCCAAAACGGATCAATTGTAGTGGAAAACAATCTGCAGGAAAAAGAAGTTAAAGAGGAGTCTACACAGCGGGGCTTACAAAATATCCAAAGCCGGTATCGTTTATTGAGTGACGAGCAGGTGGCGATCGAACGCACGCCCAGTCAATTTAAAGTCACCATTCCGTTATTACAATTGCAATGAGAGCGATTGTTGTTGAGGACGAAGAGCTTGCAGCAGAGCGGCTGATCCAAATGATTCAATCAATTGATTCTTCCATCAATGTTGTCGCTCATTTTGATAGTATCAGTGATACCGTTGCTTTTCTACAAAATCAACAGGCACCCGATCTGCTCTTTTTGGATATACAACTGGCAGATGGCCGCAGTTTTGAAATTTTTGAAAAGACTACTGTGGAGGTGCCCATCATTTTTACTACCGCCTACGATCAATACACGTTAAATGCATTTAAGCTCAACAGCGTTGACTACCTGCTGAAGCCCGTGCAAAAAGATGACCTGCGCAAAGCGCTCGATAAATTCAAAAAGGTTATACGCAAAGGCCTCAATGCGAATGAGATTGATGTATTGAAGGAGATCATCCGTACAAACGGCCATAGCTATAAGTACAGGCTCGTAATAAAAGCAGGCAACAAAATTCAATTCAAGCCAACAGAAGACGTTGGGTATTTTTTTGCCGATGGAAAAGAAGCATATATGGTTTCAAGAAAAGAAAACCGGAAATATCTGGTAAGCTATACTCTGGAGGAATTGGAAAACATTTTGGATCCAAAAGAGTTCTTTAGAATAAGCCGTAAGTTTATTGTACGTGCAGATGCCATTATGGAGGTGAAGGGACTCATCAGTTCTAAGTTGGAAGTAAAGCTGAGCCAACCGACTGAACATGAATTGGCCGTGAGCCGTGAGCGTGCACATGAATTTAAAAAATGGTTAGATCAATAAAATGAAACATCTGTTTTTCTTGATTTTTTTTGTAGCCCCTTTACTGTTGAGGGGGCAACAGGCACCCGCTACCGCGGACGACCTGAAGCAACAGGTTCTGGATTTGAACGAACGTATGGATCAGGTGCAGATCAACC
This sequence comes from Flammeovirgaceae bacterium UBA4659, assembly GCA_002405445.1. Classification (GTDB taxonomy): domain Bacteria; phylum Bacteroidota; class Bacteroidia; order Cytophagales; family Cyclobacteriaceae; genus ELB16-189. The sequence goes on from DHLV01000076.1 coordinate 24,513, forward strand.
TTGTTACGTCTGAAAAAAAGTTTAAACGAGGCATACTGGTGGCTACAATAGGATACTCACTCACCATTACAGGTGGTTTGATGCTGGGCCGCAGCAATGACCAACTAGGCCAGGCCTTATTGATCACCGGTGGCGTAACGGGTGCCGTTGGCACCGTGTTGATGGTTGATTCATTCAAATACTTGGGCAGGGCGGGCAGACGCAGGCAGTAACTATTTTAGTTGTGCTGCCATGCAACCAATTTGAACTGGCTTCTATGGGTTTTACAACATTCTTGAATGATTGACAGGAATGGTTCTCGCAAACCTTGGGCATCGTCTGCCATTCTGCAGGGGTATTTGTGGTTAAAACGAGCCCTCCGTTTATTCACCCTGCTATCAGTTGCTAGAAGATGAATCTAAAACTTACACCGCTAAAGAAATTGATTGCTTTCGGGCGCGGCAGATATGCATACAGCAACCGGTTAACAAACACTATTTGGTAGTGCTGTTGACTGGCCATCGTTTGTTCTCCCGTAGATAGATCCATATCAAAATGGCCTTCAGATGCCGCGCAGGAAACTATGTTTGCCTATGAAATACCTGCTCAGAAAACGGAAATCACTCAAATTCTTTTTGTGATCCCCACACTGAGCATATTCACAATTCTTCTAAAGCGGTCGTTTACTATCGGGCTTTGCTGAATCTTAGTATCGGTGGTGTATTCTGTAAACACGTGTTGTAAACCAATTTTCAGCAACCATTTTTCTGATACTTGATATCGGGCAAACAACTCAGAATTTAGTGTACCACGGTCGTTTACATCCACTAAAAGCACGTTGAAAACAGTAGGTGATGCGGCAGTATTTGCTCTTTGCAAATATTTGATGTAAGCTCCCTGTTTCGTAGAGCCAAAAGACACACCAATGGCATCTATATTAAAGCCCACTGAAAATTTTGACGAAAGTGAGTAGCCAAACCCCAGTGCAATGTTAAGGGCGTTAATTTGCACAGAGCCCAAAAAAACGGAGTCGACATAATTGTTATTTCTTGCCAAGTCGGGTGGTGCTGATGAAAAATATTGATTCGAACCGAAAACGCTGGTCAGCCGCCCACCCAAGCCGACTTCAAACTTTTTTTGCTTACCCACCTTCCACAAGTGGAAAAAGTCAACCGAGCCATTGCTCATGCCTCCCCCAAGTGCCACGGTAGTGCTTGCATATTTGGATGTCTTGTCAGTCACTTGGCCGTGGGTTAAGAATGGCAGGATGCAAAATGTTAATAGTAAAACCAGTTTCATAAAAATGACGTATTGTTCTGCTGCAAGTTAGCAATTCTAATAGACGGGATTTTCACACCATTGATAAATTGACTAGAAGCCATCTCAAAAATACATCACCATGTCAGGTTCGGCCTGTCGAAACCGGGTTTCAGTACCGAATAGCCTTCGACAAGCCTGGCTGTAGGTCAGGCAGGCTCAGGCTGACAATTTAAAATTGATTTTTGAGATGGCTTATAGTATTTAACGTAGTTGACTTTGAGGTCAATTAAAAAAAAATGAAAAGTTTGATTTTGTTCTAGTAAACGTGCCTGAATCTGAAATACGCTGTAGATGTTCTCCGGTGTGAAAACACTTTCGGGGCTGCCCTGTACCATTAATTTTCCACCATGGAGCATCAACACAAGGTCTGCATATTTTGCGGCAAGGTTTAACTCATGGAGAACACCTACCACCGTTAAGTTCCGTTGCATTAACAGTGTTTTTAGTTTCTTAAGAAATTGCAGTTGATAGTGAATGTCCAAAAACGTCAATGGTTCGTCTAATAACAAGTAACGGGCAACTCCTTCTTCGCTTGTCCAAATCTGCGCCAACACGCGCGCAAACTGTACGCGTTGTTTTTCACTTTTGCTTAGTACGATAGAGTAGACTCAAGTTAGAAACGAGCCCTCAAAGTGCCAAAAAAATTGACACCTGGTGCATTGATCCCCGAAGCAAACGTGCGGTATTGAATGTCCATTAAGTTATCAACACCTGCTTGAATCAAGAAAGTTTTATTCAACTCATATGACCCGCGTAAATTGATGGTATACCAGCCAGGCATGCCGGTGGCTGGTGCATATTGCAGATTATCTTCACCGCTCGGGCTGTAATCGTCTAATTTTTTTGTCGAGCTAAAATTGACGAACGCTTCTGCTCTAAACTTATGACGAGCGTACAGTATCCCACCTCGCCCAAATGCTGGGGCAACATGATCTAAAGGAATTTCGTTTCCTCCGGGGTTAAGAACCCTACCATAAGTGAAGTTGTATGAACCGGTTATTGAAAGCGCAGACGTTAAATCATATCGTCCGCTGAGAGAGTGTCCATATAAGTATGCTTGAGAGGCATTTTGACTTGAAACGACATTGGCCGGAAAACCATTGAATACAACAGATGACTGACCATTGAAAGTCGTAGGCCGTGTAACGATTGCATCCAAAAACTGAGTATAAAATCCTACTGCTTCAATTCTTGCTTGCGAACCTATGAAGCGGGTAATACCTAAATCTAGGTTGATTGTCTTTTCAGGGCCAAGGTTGGCATTTGGTATTACCAGAGTACCTGTTGGGTTTTGAGACGTGCCAGCTACTGTTTCAAACACTTTAGCTAAGTCATCAAAGTTTGGAACGCGGTAACCGGTGCTACCCATAAGCGAAAACTTCCACATCGAAGGCGTGTAGACTAATCCTAAATTTCCGCTAGCGTAAATGTTTTCTTGGCTAATTGTTTTAAAAGGAAATGCAAAAAATAACTGGCTGTTGAAACTAGAAAATAGTGTACTGTAGCCGAAGCGAACCCCATCGTTTACATACAGATTTGATATCAGTTCTTTGGTGTGCGTAATATAGAAAGCGTACAACCCCATTACGTTTTCGCCATCCGGGTAGCGCGTGTTCACTCCAGAAATAGCTAAGTTGGTAATGTTGGTTCGGGTGGCGGTTGAACGTAAGACATTGTACTGCCCATCAAATCCATAGCGGATTTTATGACCTTTTACCTCTTTGTTAAAGTCCACATTCAATCCGAATACGGAAACATCTTCTACGCGCGCGTCACGGTTGTTGCTATTGAATCTGCGTTGAATGCGGCTTTCTTGCACATCTTGGTAACTCGCGGTTGCTGTCATGCCATCTGCCCATTTGCCCAAGTCTGTCATCTTCAAACTGTAGCTACCCAAAAAACGTTTTTCAGGGCCATAATACCATTCGGCCCATGCAAGACCCGTATTGTTGGCGCCCGGGTCAGTCAGACGATCGTAGCGCGGTACGTTGTTGGTGTTTGAGACTTGAAAATTCAAGACATGGCTTACGCGATCGCTTGCTTTGTACAAGAACTTTTGAAGGAAATCCCATTGTCGATAACCGCTATACTTTTGTACCAGCGAGTCAGGATTTGTAACCAGTAAATCACTCGCATTATCAGCAGCTCGTACTACATATTGACGTTTCGCGCCAAAAAAGTTTTCGAGGTTTGGATTTTTATTTTTGCCCATGCGCAAATCACCAAAATCGCTTACTGTTACAGATGTAAAAGACCCCAGTTTTTCGTCTGCTACATTAATGTCAAAGTGAAAAGTCTTTTCATCGTTGGCAGAACCAAGGCGGACAAAACCTTCGCCCGCAGTGTTTGACTTTTGACCGTTAGTAGCCAATATGGGATTGCGGGTATAGAAATGAATCACTCCACCTAATGCATCGCTGCCATATACGGTGGAAGATGGGCCGAGCAATACTTCGGCATGATCTAGATTGTTGTTATCTACCCGAAGCACATTTTGAAGGTGACCTGCGCGATAAATCGCATTATTCATGCGAACACCATCAACTACCAACAGAACTCGGCTTGCCTCGAAACCGCGCAAAATCGGACTACC
>DHLV01000076.1:28690-42441 GCA_002405445.1 Flammeovirgaceae bacterium UBA4659
GGCACCCGATTGGCAGAAACAACAACTTCATCTAAATAGCGCACTTTGGTTGTATCTCTTTCCTCCGGCTCGGCATATTGTGACCATGCAAACGTGGAAATTGAAATCAATATGATTGATAGAATTATTTTCATGTTCTTAAAAGTTTATAAATGGAATATTTAGTCTAGTCAACTCGCGTTCACAGACCATACTTGCCCGTTTCATTTAAAATAGGGAAAGCGAAAAATGAATAAATTAAGCTCGAGGAGGGGGAGATTCAACGACCGAAGAGAAGGCAGCGTAAAGATCTAAGTAGCGGGTGTTTCCAATAGAAACTGATTCAGACGAAAACCTAAATTCATTCTGCACCGGCAAATAAACCCACGTCATAAAACTTACCAGTTGCGAAGGCACAGGCTTTTTATCGGAAGAAGAACGCTTGAGAATTTCATTCAAGAATCCGAGCAAGTTATCCTCTGCACCATCGTGCAAGGCGTACACAAAATAAATGCCTTCTTTCACTTCTACTCTGGCAATGTCATACATCTTTCCGTTTAGTTCCAACTCATCTTCTTCATGTAAAGATTTTTGATATTCCGATTTTGTTAATTGAATCAACTCCAATTTCTCGTCAGGCGTAGCTTTTAATAGCAACCTCATTTCTTGCCGAATGGCCATTAGTCGAACACCAAAATAGGTATACACGCCTGCAAAGTGGAGCAAGAACACTGAGACTAACCCTATGGAAAACAGCTTTTTCATTAATGGATTGGCAATGTAATTAAAATTGAGAAAAATGCAGGGGATTGAGTGATAGACGGGAAATGCAATGTCATGCATAAGCGCAAAGCTTGCTCTCTAAAGGCTTTGTTTAAATCCCCTTGGCGTCTTTGCGTCTTTGCGTGGAATAATCTAACTTTCAGATTATACTTAGTTCCATGACTGAACTCTTCCTCACCGAAAAACTAAAATCCCTTCTTCCTCAATACCAAGATTTCTTGAAGAAGGAAGTGTACCCCATCGAGTTGGGCATTATCACCAGGCCGTTTCGTCAGTCGCTGTCTATCATCAAAGCCTTACGCGAGAAAGCAAAAGCGCAAAAACTATTTGCACCACACTTGTCGCCCAAAGAAGGCGGTGTGGGTTTAAACCTGATGGAGTTTGCACAAGTGAGTGAAGTGTTAGGGACTTCCCCCCTAGGGCATCTGATTTTTAATTGCAACGCTCCCGACATAGGCAATATGGAGTTGATGCATCAATTCGCTTCCGCGGAATTGAAGAAGAAATATTTGCAGCCTCTGATGAATGGCGACATTCGGTCTTGCTTTGCCATGACGGAGCCAGAGTTTGCGGGGTCCAATCCCGTGAACTTGGCCACCACCGCTGTTCGAGAGGGTGAGCATTATGTCATCAATGGGCACAAATGGTTTACCACCGCAGCCGATGGCGCCAACTTTACAATTGTGATGGCAGTCACAGATGCACAAAATACAAACCCATATCTCCGTGCCAGCATGATTTTAGTGCCCTTAGATAATCCTGGCTTTGAGTTAGTGCGCAATATTTCCATTATGGGCGATGCAGGCGAAGACTATTTTAGTCATGCGGAGGTTCGATTTACAAATTGCAAAGTCCCTGTAGCGAATTTGATTGGGCAGGAGGGACAGGGTTTTGCTTTGGCGCAAGCACGACTAGGGCCGGGACGTATTCACCATTGCATGCGCTGGATTGGAATTTGTGAACGCGCGTTTGATTTGATGTGCCATCGGGCGGCTACACGCAAGTTGAGTGACCATCAATTCTTGGGCCAGCAACAAATCATTCAGGCATGGATTGCCGAGTGCAGAGCCAACATCAATGCCGCGCGGTTGATGGTGTTGCACACCGCTTACAAAATGGAAAAGGAAGGAGCAAAAGCTGCCAAAGAAGAAATCTCAACCATTAAATTTTTCGTGGCAGATGTACTGATGAAAACCTTAGACAAAGCCATTCAAGTGCATGGCGCACTCGGCATTACGGATGATACCCTTCTTTCCTTTTGGTATCGGCACGAGCGCGGGGCTAGAATTTACGATGGCCCGGATGAAGTACATAAGGTATCGTTGGCGAAGGCGATATTGAAAGTGTATGGGATGGAATAGCTATGCTTCAAACAATTCTCTCGACAAACCACACTGACGAATAATGGATTGAAGTGTTCCGATTCTGATTTCTTTGTGGTCAGGCACGGGTTTACCCAATCGCGACCTCCATTCGAGTTACAAAGACTTCCTCGTGTAATCGTTGACTTATTTCAGCGGTAGAAGCTGTTTCTAAAAAAAGCTCAACGGCTTCTTTCAAATTAGCCGATGCTTCTTCAACGGTGTCGCCTTGACTGGCAATGTCAAGTTCGGGGCAGAGCGAAACATACCCATTACCTTCCTTTTCAATTACTGCTGTGAACTGGAATTTCTTGTTCATTTACCAAAGGTAGTGAATTAAGTAATGGTCTTTTCAAAATTTCTAAGTCCATATTAGAAATGGCTCTATTTGGAAAAGGGATATGTTCACAGTAACTTTACTTCCATGCGCACAATTATAATTGATTTGCCCGACCACGCTGACCTTGACTCTCGTCAAACGGCTAAATTTTTGGCGGCTAAATTGTACGAAGCAGGGAAGTTATCTTTGGGACAAGCGGCCGAAATGGTGGGAATGTCTAAACCTGCATTTGCAGAGATTCTTGTTGACTTTGGCGTTTCCCTTATTAACCACCCGATTCAAGAAGTGACGGACGATGCCAAGCGAATTTAAGCACTTCGTAATCGCGGACACCAGTTGTTTTATTTTGTTGGATAAAATTGACGAGTTGCCGTTACTGCACAAAATGTTTGAAACTGTAACAACGACTCCTACAATTGCAAAAGAGTTTGGGAAAAATCTACCAGCATGGGTAAGAGTCAAATCTCCATCAAATCAAAACTACCTGAAGCTACTGGAATCGGACGTAGATCGCGGTGAAGCAAGTGCAATCGCCCTTGCACTTGAAAATACCAACACCCTACTGATTCTAGATGATTGGAAAGCGAGAGTGCTCGCTAAAAAGTTAGATCTGAATTTTACAGGTACTCTCGGCATCTTTCTGAAAGCCACAGAAGTAGGCCTCCTCAAGGAAATCAAGCCAAGTATTTTGAAAATTCAAAACACGAATTTTCGATTTTCAAGAGATACTGTTGAGGAGATTTTAAAGGCCGCCAACGAATCATAACGCGATAAAATGCTCGACCAACCTTCTTCCATTCGTACAGGCGAAGAACTGAATCAAGAAAAACTAGCTGTTTACTTGAACAAGCATGGCATCGCCAAAGAAATTTCCATTCAACAGTTTCCGAGTGGGTATTCAAACCTTACTTATCTAATTAAAGCAGAGAAGGAGGAATACATCTTACGCAGGCCACCCTTCGGTGCGAACATTAAGTCGGCACATGATATGGAGCGCGAATACAACGTGTTGTCGCTTTTGCGAAAGGCTGGCTTTACAAAATCACCTGAACCCGTTTTGCTTTGCAGCGATGAAAATGTCATTGGTGCAAAATTCTATTTGATGAAACGGGTGAATGGAGTGATCCTGCGAAACCGCGTGCCAAAAGGAATGACGATAGAACCAGCAACGTTCAATCAACTCTCAAAAGCTACCGTTGACCAATTGGTACAGCTTCATCAGCTCGACATCAAATCTTCAGGGCTTGACCAACTGGGCAAACCCGAAGGCTATGTGCAGCGGCAAGTGGAAGGATGGACGAAACGATATTTCAACGCCCAAACGGATGACATTACCGCCATGAACGAAGCGGCAGATTGGATGCAGAAAAACATTCCTGCCTCCGCAAAGGCTTCTCTTATCCACAACGATTACAAGTATGATAACCTCGTTCTCAATCCCGATGACCTCACTGAAATCAAAGCAATTTTAGATTGGGAGATGGCTACCATAGGGGATCCACTAATGGATTTGGGAACTACGCTCGCCTATTGGGCAGAAGCCAACGACTCGGATGCGTTGAAACCTTTCAACTTGACCTGGATGCCCGGCAACATGACGCGCCATGAAATGGCTCAATACTATGCAGAGAAATCACAAACCAACATTGACAATATTATTTTCTATTACGTGTTCGGAAGTTTTAAAGTAGGCGTGATTTGCCAGCAAATTTATTACCGCTACAAGCAAGGGCATACGCAAGACCCGCGGTTTGCCATGCTGATCCACGTAATCAAAGCATGTGCAGAGAATGCGAGAAAAGCTATTTTTAATTCGTTGATTTGATAATTCGTTGATGAAGTTAAATTTGAAACCAACGAATCATCGAATCAACTCATCACCGAATCAACTATGCAAGAAATAAAAAACGTCCTCATTCTTGGCGCTGGCACTTTGGGTAGCCGTATTGGTTTGCAAGCTGCCATCTCGAAGTACTCTGTTACGGTCTACGACATCCACGAAAGTGCATTAGAGCAATCTCTCAAAGTAATGCACAAGGTGTTGAAGTATGCGGTCAGGCAAGGCATGATTGAAGAAGAAGATAAACCCGCAATTCTTGCGCGAATCAAGTTCACGACTAATCCATCCGAAGCAGTGAACGATGCCGATATCATCAGCGAAAGCGTAACGGAAGAAGTGAGCATCAAACAAAAAGTTTGGAAACAATTTGGTGCGTTGGCGCCTGTCAAAACCATTTTTACTACCAACACTTCTTATTTGTTGCCTTCACAATTTGCCGGCATTTCCGGCCGACCGGAAAAATTTTGTGCATTCCATTTTCATGATGTGTTTACGGCACGGGTGGTAGACATTATGCCGCACCCGGGCACCGACCCCGCAATTGTTACGTTGCTGATGGATTTTGGTAAGTGTTTAAATCAAGTTCCGGTTTTGGTAAAGAAAGAATCGCCCGGATACATTTTTAATTTCATGCTCATGTCGTTGATTGGAGCGGCAGGAAAACTAAAAACAGCGGATGTGGGCAGCATTGAAGATATTGATAAGTCGTGGATGGTGAACTTTAACATGCCCATGGGCCCGTTTGGTATTTTGGATAATGTTGGGTTGGATACTGCCTGGCACGTGGTGAAAGACCGCCCCGATGCAGCATCACAAGCTTTTGCGGCTTTATTGAAAGACTACATCGATAAAGGTAAACTCGGAGAAAAAACTGGTGAGGGCTTTTACCTCTACCCGCACCCCGCGTATAAAACCTTTGTTGAAAGAGAGTAATACACAATCAAAAGTTACGTTAACTTTTCCAATGATATTACGTAAAGCTCAAAAAACAAATGTCAGACTGAGCATGGCGAAGTCGATTCGGAATTTCAAATGCCGTTTTCGTCAAGCTCAAACTGACAATTCCATGTATTACTAACATGAAAAACATTATCGTCATTCTATTTTGGTCTGCATTGCGCTACTCCTGCAAAGAGGTTTCTTTTCCGCAAGCCCAACCAGCGGGCATTTCTGCGCTCAAAGAAGTTCCGGCAGAATTGCGGGGTGTGTACCAGGTGCGCGACCGCAAAACGGGAGAGTTGGGTGACACGCTCATTATTGAAGCTTGGGGCTACCGCGCTAAAGACAAAGACCAAAAAGATTGGCTGACCAACGGTTCGCTCAGCGATACGCTCGTGCTTAAAACGTACCAAAACTATTATTTCGTAAATTTTAAAACCAACAACCAATGGGTGCTGCGCGTGATTCAGCGGGAGGCAAACGGCAATTTAATGTTCATGAGCATCGACATTGGCGAAGAGAAAAGAGAAAAAGAAATCATCAGAAAGTTGAGAAAGAAATTGAGTGTGAAAGAACAGAAATACAAGTCTGATACCTTCTATCAAATCAATCCCACACAAGAAGAACTGGTAGCGCTAATCAAAGAAGGGTATTTCACCGGGATACGATTGTTGAAGGTGAGGTAGGAACAAAATTCAGCCGATCCGGAGTTTCGCGACAAGCGGGGCATTTTTAAGAAGTTTCTGCTTCGACTTTCCCCATGCATTTGGCAAATGCCATAGTTACGCATCTTGATAGCTATCGGGACCACTAGCGATATCAAATCTCCGCCCGCCAACTGAGAAAACTTAAATTTGATTTCATACCGTTTGGGTTTAAATTGCAACGATGTTTAAACGACTGCTTGTTTATCTTATTCTTTCTAGCATGATGCTTCATTGTGCAGGCAGGCTGGGTCTTTTGGACAGTCTTTATCAACAACGGCATAGAATAGCTTATAATTTGGGCTTAATTGCTGAAATACCAATTGCCATTTGTAGCGGTGACTACGACTTTGATGATAAAATTAAATTTCAATCAGGTGACGCGGATGAAACTGAAATACCCATTAGCTATCAGTTGAGAGACATAACACTTTTTGTTGTCAACGATGATTTTAGTTTGAGTTATGAGCCATACATTCTTAGTGCCGCAGTTAACGTACAGCATAAAGTAAATCCATACCTGAGTCCGCCCCGGGTTATTTTCCAACCGCCCAAAATATAGTTGTAACATTTTCTAAGTTCCGCATAGCGGACGAGTTTTTCTATTTACAACTATAACCTTACTAAAATCATGAAATCAGTTTCATGGGCAGCCACCTGCCTGTTATTTCCATTTTTCACGTATTCGCAAAGCATTATTAAAGGTCGGGTAACCGATAAATCAACAAATGCACCGGTTGCATACACCAATGTAACAGTCTTAAATTCTTCCAATGGCACAAGCGCGGATGGCGAGGGCAACTTTACACTCAGCATCCAGAAAGGAACCTACTATATTTTGTTCAGTGCGGTGGGCTACGCTTCCATTGTACAATCTGTAATAGTATCTGACACTCCAACAGAGCTAAACATTGCGCTGGAAGATGCCACTCAAACGCTGAATGAGGTAATCGTTACTGCCAATAAGCGAGAGGAAGATATCGTAAAAGTCTCCACTTCCATTACTTCACTATCTGCTAAGGAGATTGAAGACACCCGAACTTGGGGGCTTGGCGGACTGACCGCTTTAGTGCCCAACTACACCTACCAGGAATTAGGCGTTCCCTTTCAACAAGTACAGTCTATTCGCGGTATACAGGTGTTTAGCGAAAATCCCGCAGTATCAACCTACATAGATGATGTGAACAACATTGACATTTTAGCCAACGGGTTTGCATTTACCGACATTGAAAGAATAGAAGTTTTGCGTGGCCCTCAGGGTACTTTGTTTGGACGTAATGCAATGGGTGGGGTTATAAACATCATTACTAAAAAGCCTACGAACCGAACAACCGGATTTGCAGAATTGGGCGTAGGAAATTTGGGTTTGCAACGACATAGTTTGGGTTTCAAAACACCCATTATCAAGGATAAATTATTCTTTGGCGTGAACGGGCTTTTCCAAACCCAAGATGGCTATTGGAAAAATGACACAACAGGCACTGGCGCAACGGATGGAAGGGCAAACGGTAAACTCGTGGGCGGTGAAAAAAATGTGTATGGTAATGTGGTCTTACGATGGCTACCAAATTCACGTCTCAGTTTCACTTTAAATCTGAAAGGCCAACGCGATTGGAGTAACAATACCGGCTTTTTTGTTTCACAACCGGACAGAGACTTGGCTCTTGCCAATCCTGATAAAATAAGTTTGAAAAGAGTGGGCGAGCATGAACGAAAAATTTTAAACACTTCCATAGTAACTAAGTACTATGCTGGCAAGTTCACAATTACTTCTATTTCCGCGTACCAAACAATTGATTTGTCGTTTAAAGATATTGACTTTCCAGGTTTTTATCATTCATTCTATAAAAGTGCCATTGGAGAAAAATTACCACCGCAAGAAGTATTTAGTCAAGAGCTGCGGATCAACTCAAACTCGGAGAGTAAACTTCAGTATACGGCTGGATTCTATGGCTTCTCCCAAGTGGGTTATGAGCCATCTACCAACTTAGCTTTTGAGTTGGCTCCCAATACGTATTCCATTTTCCGAAACAGGAGCAATAACTTTGGGCTGGCAGGCTTTGGTGAATTGAGTTATAAAGTTACAGAACAGTTGAAAGCCACCGCAGGTTTGCGCTATGACTATGAAAAGCGCGAAGCCACTTTTAACGGATTTGGCGATGCTTCTTTTGTTGGCGGTGTGTTTACACAACTTAAACCAGACACTACGGTAAGTGGCAATTACTCGGCTATCTCACCAAAGATTTCACTAAACTATGCGCTGAATGATCGCTCTAACATCTACATTACTTATTCAAGAGGTTTTCGTGCAGGTGGTGTAAATGCGCAAAAAGTTCCAGCCAATGCCCGTCAAACTTTTAATCCTGAATACTCCAATAACTATGAAATCGGATACAAAACATTTTTAACCAATAACAAATTAAGCATTGGAACGTCTGCGTTTTTGATTCAATGGAATGATCTACAATTCTTTAATTTGGTTGCCCCGTTCACGTATGCAAGAGAAAATGTAGGCGATGCCCTTTCCACAGGTTTTGAATTGGAAGTTTCAGCAATACCATTCAGAGGTTTGCAGTTAGATGGAAGTTTAGGTGTGAACGAAACAATCACAAGAGAGTTTGACTTAAAACGAGTAAACTTTGGTACCAGTGTCGAAACGACTACGCCAATTGGTGGTAAGCGGCTTTCCAACGCCCCTAGTCATACTATTTTCTTCGGTGCTCAATATGAATATGCGATTTCTAAAAAGTTGAAAGCAATTGTTCGTGGTGAAGTTCGCAATTTGGGAAGTTACTATACCGACATTCAAAACAAAATTGAGCAGCCTGGCTATACGCTTATCAATTCAAGGGTTGGTATGGTTTACGGCAATTACAGCCTTTTCTTTTGGGTGCAGAACCTGAACAACGAAAGGTATTTGGCTTTTGGCAATCCCGATAGCAGTTTCGGTAAGAGTGTGAGAACGGCCGCACCGAGAACGCTGGGCGTTACTCTTAGTGTAAAATTCTAATCTAATTCATGGGGAGTGTGAGCAACACTCTCCATATATAATTCCCATATGAAAAGTCTAGTTATCATAAGTTTCAGCCTAGTACTTCTAGCCTGTAACCACGAGCAAAAACACGCAGCGCCTATTGCTATTGACAAATATTCAAAGAGCGATTCAATCATATTCGAGCAATTGCCGGACACAATTAAAGAGGAGAACCATTCCATGATAATGGATGCAATTTTGGGAAAACCAAAACATACTATCAAGACCATTGGGATTTTAGTATATGATGGTGTGAATGATCTGGATATGATGGGCCCTCGGTATGTATTTGGTCAGGCGGGTGCCCAAGTACAGTTAATTGCACGAAATCTGGGAAATGTAAAAACGGTGATGGGTGTGCAAATCGTACCCGATAATGTAATTGACTCCGTCAATCAGTTAGACATACTGGTCATACCGGGTGGTTTTACAGGAACAATTCAAGCGGTGTATGATGGACAATTGCATGATTGGATTCGCAAAATCGATAAAGGCACAACGTATACCGCTGGCGTTTGTTCCGGGGTTTGGGTACTCGGTGCAACCGGCTTATTAGAAGGTAAACGAGCTTCAACCAACTGGTATCGAGAAGAAGAATTCTTGAAAAAATTCAAAGCTATTCCTGCTAATGAGCGCTACACTCGTGATGGCAAATACTGGACGAGTGCAGGTGTTACTGCCGGTATGGACATGTCACTTGCCATATTGAACGACAACTGGGGCGAGAAATATACGCAAGGAGTTATGCTCGATATGGAGTACGACCCTGCACCACCCATTACGGGTGGCACTCCGGAAAAAACTAATTTTCTGGTGGAATGGATGATGAACGCCATGTATGATGCAGGCGTAAATCCACTTATGGATAGTTTAGAAAATAGAATGAAAAGTAAACCATGACCAAAGCTTCCTTTCAGCGATATGTTCGAAAAGCTCACCGCTACCTTGGCGTGCTGCTTGGTATTCAGTTTTTATTCTGGACGATAGGCGGTTTATATTTCAGTTGGACAAAAATTGAAGAAGTGCGAGGTGAAAATCTGCGTAAAAAAGAATCGTTGGTGCAACCGCAGGAACTAACGATATCTTTAGCCGATGTGCTGCCCACGTTACAAGCGGATTCAATCAGTAAACTATCTGTATCACATGTGTTGGGCGAAGCACACTACCAGGTCACTTACTTTCAGCAAGGCTTTGAGAAAATTACTTTGATCCATGCAGCCACAGGCGCGATTCGAAAGCCTTTAACTGAATCCGAAGCGGTTGAGGTAGCAAAACAATCTTTTCTGCAGCCGGCCACGGTATCAAGTGTTGCTTATATTACTAAAACTAACGGACATCATGAATATCGGGAAAAGCCGCTACCCGCCTATGCTGTTACTTTTAGCCATCCTAGCAATACAACAGTTTATGTTTCAGCAGAGCTTGGCACTGTGCAATCGTACCGGAACAACACGTGGCGTATTTTCGATTTTCTCTGGATGCTGCACATAATGGACTTTGAGAACCGAGACAACATCAACAACTGGCTGCTACGGGCTTTTTCTACATTCGGTTTGATTACCCTGCTCTCCGGTTTTACACTTTACTTCATCACCTCACGAAAAATAATATTCACAAAATGAAAAATATATTTACAATTTTCATCATCTCCCTTTTTTGTTTTACAAGTTGTGATCAAAAGGAGCAGGCCCGCACACAGACACATCAAGATTTGATGGACAAACTGGGTAAACCAACAAAAGAGATAAAAACCATTGGGATTTTACTTTATGATGGTTATACAACATTAGATGCGATGGGCCCTTATCAAGTATTGAGCGAGATGATGGGCACAAAGGTATTTTTTGTTTCCAAGCAAACAGGTATGGTAGCGACTATGAACGGCATGAAGGTAGAGGTAACACGCTCATTTGCCGACACTGATAGTCTAGATGTGTTGGTCATACCCGGTGGCTTTAGAGAAACGTATCAGGCTGCGCGGGACACTGCCATCTTGAATTGGATAAGAAAGATAGACGCAACCACCACCTACACCGCCAGTGTTTGCACAGGTGCGTGGATATTAGAAGCAACGGGCTTGATAAAGGACAAACAGGTAACCACGCACTGGTGGGGCAAAACGTACTTGAGAGAGAAGGGAGTGAATGTACAAGACAAGCGCTGGGTACGCGATGGAAAGTACTGGACGAGTGCTGGCGTAACCGCTGGGATGGACATGTGCCTGGCGATGGTGGCCGATATTCGTGGTGAGAAATTTGCAAAAACGGCCATGCTTGATTTAGAATACGACCCAAAGCCACCATTTGCAGGAGGCAGCGAGCATAACACGGATAAAGAAATTGTAGACATTATGCGCCAGATGTATGATATGGGTATGGAGCGTGTGATAAATCCTACTGCGCAATCCGTAATCGTGTTAACAACTGATATTGATCCCGTGTGTCACATGTCTGTCGCAGCTGGGCATGCCGATGCAGTTCGGTATAAAAATGATGTATACGGCTTTTGCTCGCACATGTGTAAAGAGTCGTTTGTAAAAGACCCGAAGAGATTTTTGAGTAAAAAGTAAGCCCGGACTATATTAAAGAGTAAACTGTTCGTACACACACTGGCTGTACGCACTTACAGCCCACAACCAAAGCCAGTCAATAATTGCGCTAGTGTAGTGTCATCGGACAATTTAGCTGAATTATCATATCAACGTGGGCAGTGACTTGTTTCGAAAATTTTGCATGTCGTAAGCACAAACGTTGACAATTAATTCTTCTTCTTCTTAAACAAGTTATTTAGCTTGTTCTGAAGCGCATCTTTGATTGGGTCAGTCTTGGTGCTGTCTTTTTTGGTTGAATCAGCTTTGGCACCTCCGCCCAAAATATTGTTGATCACATCTTTGGCCGGAGAATCTTTCACCAGGTTTTGCACCGCTTCGGCCGCTTTCTCTTGCGCAACATTTTTCACCGCTTCTTTTGCTTGCTGCTTTTGTTCTTGCATGTTCAATGCATACTTGGGCGAAGTCATGGTGCCACCTAATGCAATTGAAACAGGCACTTCAGAATTTGCATTGCCATTGGGATTGATAAAGTTATTGAATTGTGCGCCCAACTGACCTGCCGGCACCATCATCTTTAAATCATAAGCAATGGTTTTGTCCAACCCCGTGCTCCCGCTTACGGTCGTCACGTAATTTCCAAATTTTACATTAAATGGCTTTACACTCAACCGGCCATCATTAATGGTAGCTGACATCAGCACATCTTTAAAGGTCACATTGTCGGCATTGTCTAGTTTTGCCAGCGATGTAATGCCAGAAACCAATTTTGATTGAGTCAAAGCAGCCTGCGCAATTTTGATCAACCCCGCTCCACTTACGGTATTCATTTTCGGCATCATGTCTTGACCCAGCTCTCCGCTGATTTTAAAGTCCGTGCCGAATTTGCCCGTGGCAAGACCTGCAATAGGTGCATAGGTTTTGATGATCGAAAACGAAGCCGCGGCTTGCTGAATAGCCAAATCATCAATCTTCAACGCCATGTCATACTTTGGATGGTTGATGTCTTTGGTATTGTACGATCCGTTCATGGCAAAAGAGCCACCCAGCATATTGAATTTTACCTCGCTCAAGTTGGCCACGCCATCTTTCACAATCACATCACCCAATGCATTAGTGATGGTGTAGTCCATCATCTTTACAGTCTTGATGTCCGAGTGCAAAACGAAGTCAACATTCTGTGGAATGGGGATCACGCCATATTTCGCTGTGTCGGTTTTAGCGGATTCGCTGCCAGAGGTCATAAATTCATTCAAGTCAAGTAAAGTCGAATTGAAATTTACATTGCCTTTGATGGTCTCTTTACCAAACACATAACCAATATAGTTACTCACCGAACCATCGGCACTAAAATCGCTTCGGCCAATGGTGCCGTTGGTATTTTTCAATTCGATTTTTTGTGGGTTAAACACCGCATCGGATGATGCGATGGCTACCGCGTACGGAAGTGTTTTGGAACTGAACTTGAAGTCGCGCAACGAGGCGGAGCCGCTTGTCGGCAGCTTGTCGTACCGTTTTGCATTCACGTCAGAGTACTTTCCTTTTGTTTCGATATTTGCTTTTACCTTCCCCGCCAAGGCCATGCCCTCTACCGGAAATATCTTGGTTATCTTTTCAATGTCGATTCCACCATTGGCTTTCAAATCCCAGGTGTAATCTTCAAGGTTTTGCAGCAACAAATCGGCTGTAAACTTCTCGCCTTCCATCACCATCGCAAAATCTTTTACGTTGATGATGGTTTCTGCCATCTTGCCAGACGCATTTTTTACGGTAGAAGTAAAGTGCAAATTCTCGAGCGGTAAAGGAAATTGTGAAGCCTTCACGTAGCCGTTATCCAAAGCCATCGCTACATCTACAGCCGGAATAATTTTTTTGATGCTATCATAAACACCCTTGGCCTTTGCATTGGCGGTGAAGGTACCTTTCATTTCCATTCCATTCATGGGGAACATCTTGCTCAGGTCCGTAAGGTTAAGTTTTGCACTTACGTCTGCATCCATGCGATAGTCTTTCAGGTTTTCAATCAACATTCTGGCATCCACCGGGTTGCTTCCGAAATCCAGATGGAGTTTTTTCAAATCGATGAGCGTGTTGGCAATCACACCGGTTTTATTGTCCACTAGCAAATCCATGTTAATGTTGTTGACTGCCGTGGGCAAGCTGGGATACTTAAACATCGCATCTTTTACTTGCAACCCTAAATTGAATGCGGGCATCTGTTTT
>DHLV01000051.1:0-1654 GCA_002405445.1 Flammeovirgaceae bacterium UBA4659
ACCTGATTGTTCCATCGCTTTTTTACCCAAATCTAAAGCGACCTGACTACGCCTAAAAGATGTACTTCAGCGGAGGGTTACATTGCACCGTACGGGATTTCCGTGGTGTCTGTCATCACTTTAAATATGGATGCCCAAGCGGAAACGGTTTCTTTATCTTTTTGTGGATATTGCAATTGGTTGTTTGACTTAAAAATATTGATTGCCAATTTTAAGTTTTGAACTACTGAATCGAATAGTGGCCTGTTTAGTCCGCCATCTAAATAAGCCGATTCAACTGCCAATACTGCTTTTTTAAAATTTATGTTCTCAAGACCTGAAAGCATATTTTCAAGTACACGAAAAGCACTATCGTAACTTGATTTTACTTCTCGCTTGGAATATTGAGCCAAAGAAAAATTGATTGAAAGGAGAAAGGCAAATAAGACCTTCATGGTTGGCTAACAAAGCTTTTGATGGCTGTCATGACTTTCAATGCTCTAATTGAACCCACTTTCCGTTTTGTTTTTCAAAAAACTCTAGAATGCTACTCGAAAATTCAGGCATAACTTGAAAAATGACCTTACCTGTTGTTACCCCTAGTCTCACGTCACTGACAATCAAGTAATCTTCAATTTTTCGTTTCTTTATCTCTTTTTCTGCTAAAAAGGTAATTTTTGTTCCGTGTGATTTCAGATTTAAGTCAGCGAGTTTATTTAACTCATAGTACTCCTGAACTACTATACTCTTTGTGGTGTCGGGAAAGTACTCAAGAATTTCCTTGCTGTTTAATACGGTCTCTAACATCCATAGAACCACCTTTTTAGTCTTTTCATTGTCGGTTTTTATTTGCGGGTAATTTATGTTTCTCCATTCAGTTTGCCATGCGTCAGATTTTCTTATACAATAATCTGCTTGCATTTCAACATCTATCAAACAACTGTCACCGTCAATTAAAAATTTATTGCATGAAAGGCTGTCTGTAAGCAGTATTAATGTATCTCCTTTTATCTTATAGCTGCCACTTACTGGTCGGTCATTCCCTAAGTGGCCAGAGCGAACATGTGTAAATTTATTGTTTTCTATTTCAAGCCTCCATTCTGTCTCATAGAAAAAAGCTAGATATGTACCGTTCGCAACTTTTTTTTTCTGTGAACAGCCTGTAAGGGTAACAATTACAACGAAGTAGATTACTATGTTCCTCATTTCGGAGCCTGATTAGCTTCTTACTTATCTTTGGTGACTGGCGTAACAACAATCACACCATTACTGCCATTGGTTATTTCAAGTTCGACTGATGTCCCATTCTTCAATAAAAATGATTGCAGTACAACACCTCTCCTTGGAACGCTCTCTGAGCCTCTTCTTGTACCATTTACAGCATTTTCATATTGCATAATTGCAATTCTATGAGCAGAATGATAACCTCCTTTTCGCTTAAAATTCTCTCCAGTCTCATGCATAAACTTACCAATGTCTGTTGCGCCTGACTCTTGCGAATCAGCGTGCGGGTCAAATGATGGCCATGCCGCTACATCGCTCATATCGATTTTCTGCCAGTCGCCAAAATAGCCAGTTGTAACATCTCTATTTCTAACACTCAAATCAATCTGCGCAGTGTTCTGTTTGTCATTAATCATGCCTGAGAGTTTATTGTAGAAAGTTTTACCGCTCT
>DHLV01000051.1:1774-2039 GCA_002405445.1 Flammeovirgaceae bacterium UBA4659
GCCTGAGAGTTTATTATAGAAAGTTTTACCGCTCTCTCCCAATTTGTTAACGTCTCCCTTTATTTGGTTTCCGTCTTTATCTTTTCCAAGGCTCTTTGCATCTGTAATCCCCAACTTAAAGACATTCTTATTTTTTGTAGCAGTCAAAGTTATTTCGAATTGACCGCCTAGTCCCTTGTTCAGGAGCATGGTCAACATTCTTCTTGCGTCATTTTTTTGCTTGTCTGTACCACTAAAAGTTACGTCAACATCTCGTCCATCAGGG
>DHLV01000051.1:2193-2728 GCA_002405445.1 Flammeovirgaceae bacterium UBA4659
CGACTAAGTTTATTGGATTGTTACCAACAAAATTATAAGGGGTTAAGGCTGGGTATTTCTCTGCCAACGGGTCAACACTCCACCACCTGCTTATCAAAGTCGGGTTGGGCAAGTAAGTGACAGTATCTACAGGAGCATCCCCCACAATCTTTTTCTTGTTCACGTCAAACAATATTGAGCCAATCTGTACAACGCTGTCGGTATCGTGCGTTTCGTTGAAGCGGCCGTTGGTCATAGTAAGTACCCTGCCTTTGTAACCAAATTCTTCAAATGCATTTTGGGCATTGAGTGCCACCAGACAGCTAAAACATAAAAAGAAGATACATGCTATTACCGTTTTCATATTGTTAAAGTTACTCATTTTTTGGTTTGCCAAATACTTTCTTGTATGGCCTGCTTCATTTGTTTGCTTTTTTCTTTCTCTACGCTTTGCAGCCATTCAGCGTACGCCTCTTTGGGCATTTCTTGGTAGCCCATCTTTATCAGTCTTTCATTATATTGATTAAAATTGTTAATGATTTCTTGCAGTTGCGGA
>DHLV01000063.1 GCA_002405445.1 Flammeovirgaceae bacterium UBA4659
ACATCCTGCGTATGCTGAACCGGCAGGGAGGTAGCGCTGCGGCAGAGCGTAACATCATTTTGCGTAAAGGCATGGTAGGTCACCGTGGCATTGTTGGTGGGGGTAAACTGGTTGCCGCGCGTGCCGCCCGTAACACCGGCCGCAGCCGTGAACGTAGGAGCAGCTGTGGTTGACCATAAGATGGAGAAGCCAACTGCGGGTGCGGTTACGCTGATGGCGTTTCCGGTTGGGGCCGTGCTACAGGCAATGGCACCAACGGCACCAGTCGGCACGGCCGGGCGGGGGTTGACGGTAAAAGACAGATCAATTGCAGGCGCAAAGACGGTCTGGCAAAAACTCGGAGTTGTGATCGATACAATCCGGATGGTGTGCGGGCTGGGGGTAGTCGAGTTGAGCGCTGTTTCATTAAAGGTGATGGGAGGCCCTGTAGGATCACCGGCCGCATTTACAGAAAAAGTCTTGTTGGCAGTAGCACCGCCATTGATTCGGTAGGTCAGCGTATAGAAACCTGCCTCGGTCGAAGCTGCGTTCATGCTAAAATTCAGCGTGGGGTCAGTGGTAGAGGCTCCATCATCGCACACAGCCGGTGGTGAAATGGATGGGGCGATATCAAACCCGGGGGCAGTGCCACCGATTGTGACATTGCGAGCGGGAACTCCCGTAAGAAATGCGGCAGTAGCTGAGCACCCATTCGCATCTGTTATGGCTGAAATTTTATAGGCAAAAGAATCGCCTGATACACCGATAGGCTGCGGAGCAGAGATGGTGAACGTGTTGGTGGGCTCACTGACGGGCCCTACAGTCGTTACCGTTCCACCGGGTGTTTTGGTGATGGTGTAGGTAATCTGGAAGGGGCCGGTTCCGGTCAGCCCTGACCAAACGATATCCGGTGCGGGGTTTCCGCTACAAACAGCACCCCCACCGGTGGGGTTTGAAACGGTGGGTAGGGGATTAATCGTAACCGTCACCGGATCAGAAACGATACTTGGGCAGCTTGACGGGGTGACACCGAAGACCTGAACCGTATAGTTGCCGCTTTGTGCAACGGTGGTAAGAGTAAGCGTATTAAGCGTTCCGCTTTGTACCGAGACACCATTTCTAAACCAGTCGAAACGGGCACCAGTACCGCCCACATTGGATGATTGCAGAACCGTTTGCTGGCCGAAGCAAATGGTGAGGCCATTGCTGGCGGCCGCTTCGGTGATGGTCGGCTGCGGGGGAACCGGATTCACGGTAACCGTGTTTGCAGTCGAATTCACCGAGGCACAAACCGTTCCGTTCTGAACTACTGCTCTGTAATTGTATGTTCCGGGCCCTGAGGGCGGAACCTCAGAATAAGTAGTCAATCCCACTGTACCCGCAATGGCAACAAAGCCGCCACTATTGAACTGGCGTTCCCATTGAACAACAGATCCGCGCTGGCCCGTGAGACTTAAGGAACCGGTGCTTGCCCCATCACAAATGGTTGGCGTTGCAGGCCCTACTGTGCCACCAACAGAGATTCCATTAACAGTAACAGTAAGGGAACTCAGTGTCGCAGGCGCACACTGGGAGCCACTGGTGGTGGCTGTGGTGTAGCGCAGATTTGTTGTTATCGTTCGGGTGGTGGAAGGATTGGGCTCCGGGGTGATGTTGAAGTTGGCTGTGATAGATGTACCCGTAGTTGAGCCTAACGTTACGCCAGCACCACCGCCCGAACTCCAAATGTATTCTGTTGGGAAGGTGACGGCTGTTGTGTTGGTGATGTTGTTGGCGGCTAACGTGGTGGCGGCAGCGGCAGATCCCTGAGCGAACACTGCATTTACTGTTCCATTACAGAGTGGGCTGCTCCCTGCCGGGACCGGTGGGGCGGAGAGCGCGGGCCGGATGGTCATGATCACTTCTGCCGGATCACTTTCACAACCATTGGAACCAACCGTTGCAGCCCAAAGAGAATAGACACCGGCTGTGCCCGCGATCAGTCTCGACCTCATCGTTCCCTGAGCCCCAGTTGTGGCGAGGGCTCCCGTTCTGAAAAAGCGGCAGTTGGTGCCGTAGGAGTTCGTTAACAAAACACCACCCGCGCGCGGATCGCCAAAATACCAACGTATGGACGAACTGCCTGAGACACTGGCTGATGTTAACTCGAAGCAATTAGCACAAGTTGCAGGGCATGCACCCGTTGCGGGGTCTAGCACTGTGGCCGCACAAAATTCTTTGTTAGTAGGAACTGGTGCGGAGGGTTTGGTGATGATCTGAATACTGTTTTCGATGAAAACGGGTGCAGAAAAAGGTGGTGGTAACAAACCATTGGGATCGATATAAGGATTACAAACATCCCAATACTCCAGACGGACAACAAACTGATCCCCCGCCACCTGGTTAACGCCAGTCGCGGTGGTGATGCTCTTCATGTAGGTGGTCAGAGTAGAGGTCGTAACAGGAACTGGTAATTCAATAACACCATTGGCGTCCGGAACCCCAAATCCCCCAGGTCCGGTTTCCACGTACCCGGGCCTCGCTGGCAGTCCAAGAACCGGATTACTTGGAAATAAGTGTGTGCCCGCTGCATCGTTTGCCGTCACCTGCACACCCCCTACGCGGATATCTGGGATGTTGTTGGCCGTGTTTTGGCTGCCGTATACAATCCGGATGTGCCGGGTAAGGTTGTTTGGGACTCCCGACTCAACAGCCAGGCGGCAGTTTAGCTGCGTTTGATCCGAGAACTGCATGTTTACATTTGATCCCTGACAAACCAGGTTTGAGCCGGCCACGGAAGGAGGCAAATTCAAAACACCTGAGTTAGCATTGTCCGTATCATAGGAAGCAAATGTTGTATTCTGAGCAACCGCTGTACAAAAAGCATTCCCGTTAAAAACGGGCGTTATTCTGGCGTCCCAACTGCAAATGTCTGGCGTTGGAGTAGTGGTGGCGGGATATGTCTTTGTCGGCCGTGCCGTCAGCACAATGGCAGGGCTACCTAGGATGCCATCCCCCCCGGTCGCGATGAATGTCGGGTTTGGAACACCGGCCAAATCAGATTGGCTTGGAACCAATGAATTATCCGTTCCATCTCCCCATAAAACATTGTAGGTAATTGGGTAAAGCGCGAATGCGGAACTGTTTCTCAGACGTAAACTCACTTTGTACGCGAACTGCCGGAAATTCATCACCACCGGAGCGCAGATATCTGGAGTACCGTAGTTTTGTAAATTGAAAAACACAAAATCTCCGCAAATGGGGCTGACGGGCGGAAATCCAAGGTTAGCAAAGTTATTTTTTGACTGAACATCCGTGAACGACACAATCTCAGGCCCCAAGGATGTAAAAGTATTACCCACACCCGCGTTGTAACTGACGCGCAACGTTTCTCCAGGACGCAAGAACGGCACTCCGCCAAACGGAGTGGCATCGAATGACACATTCACGCGGCTTCCAGAAACAGCTACTGAATTGACCGTGACTGCGACACCATTTACAGTAACGCTCCAACCTGCATGATCTTCAATGGAAAAGATAGAGGTTGTATTCGGAATGGTTGTCCACGGTACTGTAACTGTCAATGTAGTGCCCGTGTTGGATGATACAGTTCTTACCTGACCTGCACCTATGCCGCTGACAATGCGCACTTGATAAGTCGCCCATTGGTTAGCAACCCATGCTTTCCCGGCATCGACAAGGGTTGTAGCTGTTGCGCCCGTAGCTGTTCCTGTCGCAAAAGCCGGAGCGGCAATCGGAGTATCAAACAAGACCGAGACGACCTGCTGATTGAGCGTCTCGTGCCTCGGATCAGCGGTATTGACTATAATATTTTGTGCGGTACTCTGCCCAGCAACAAGTAGCAACAAACTCACCCATGAAACTGCAACGACCCATACCCAATTTCCTGCTTTCGACAGCATGTCCATGCTCAATATCATTTTGTAATATATCTGACTAACGGATCTAAATGTAACCTCGCGATCACCTGAGTTCAAAACTAGACTTATTTTCTTAAAAATGGAAGTCCTTCAAAAAAATCAGGACTTCCAAATCCACGATTTCCACTACCTTTGGGCGCAAATTTTTTTTGGCGTCCATGTCGGCTCACACAAAATACATATTCGTTACCGGAGGGGTTACGTCCTCGCTGGGCAAGGGCATCATCTCAGCATCGCTTGGAAAGCTCTTACAGTCAAGGGGTTTCTCAGTCACCATCCAAAAATTTGACCCCTACATCAACATCGACCCCGGAACGCTGAACCCGTATGAGCATGGGGAATGCTACGTCACCGATGACGGTGCCGAAACCGACCTCGATCTCGGCCACTACGAACGATTCCTGAACGTGCGCACCTCGCGTGCCAACAACATCACCACCGGGCGCATCTATAATAACGTTATCACCAAAGAGCGCCACGGGGAGTACCTTGGAAAAACCGTGCAAGTGGTACCGCACATCACCGATGAAATCAAGCGCAACATCTTTCACCTGGGCGAAACGGGGCAGTACGACTTCATCATCACCGAAATTGGCGGATCAGTGGGCGACATCGAATCGCTGCCGTTTGTGGAAGCAGTGCGCCAGGTGCGCTGGGACCTTGGCGCCAACAATGCCCTCGTCATCCACCTCACGCTCATCCCCTACCTCAAAGCAGCAAAAGAACTGAAAACAAAACCCACCCAGCATTCTGTTAAAGAGTTGCTTTCTTATGGGATACAACCTGACATTTTGGTGTGCCGAACGGAATACCCGCTGTCGATGGACATCCGCAAGAAGTTGGCGTTGTTTTGCAACGTCAACCTAAACTGTGTCATCGAGGCAATGGATGCCGACACGATCTATGATGTGCCGGTGTTGATGAAAAAGGAGAAACTGGACGAGCGCGTATTGTCGAAACTCAAAGTAACAACCAAGCATGAGCCGGAGCTGGAGCAGTGGAAAGGCTTTTTGGGAAAACTGAAAAACCCGACCAATGAGGTGAACATCGGGCTGGTGGGGAAATACGTGAGCTTGCCTGATGCGTATAAATCCATTGCTGAAGCGTTCATTCACGCGGGCGCGCAAAACGACTGCAAGGTGAACCTTACCTGGATTTCATCGGAAGATATCAATCAAGAAACGGTTGGCAGTGTGTTAGGCGGATTGGATGCAGTATTGGTGGCACCCGGTTTTGGCGAACGTGGTTTGGAAGGTAAAATTGCTGCCATACGCTATGTGCGCGAAAATAAAGTGCCCTTCTTTGGCATTTGCCTGGGCATGCAATGCTGCGTGGTTGAGTTTGCCCGAAATGTGCTGGGCTTGGACGCAAGCTCTACCGAACTCAACCCAAAAACCAAACACCCGGTGATCGACATGATGGAGGAACAAAAAAAGATCACCACCAAGGGCGGCACCATGCGCCTGGGTGCCTACGCGTGCAAGATCAAAAAAGGATCGAAGGCCAACCACATCTATGGCGAAACATTGATTCATGAGCGGCACAGGCACCGCTACGAGTTTAACAACAAATACCTGCAGCAGATTGAAGACGCAGGATTGAAGGCCACCGGCATCAACCCCGATTCGGGCTTGGTTGAAATTGTAGAGTTGAAAGACCACCCGTGGTTTGTGGGTGTGCAGTTTCATCCGGAGTTGCGTAGCACGGTGCTGAGCCCTCACCCGCTGTTTGTCAAATTTGTAGAAGCTGCCATGGCAAAAAGGTATGTGATGGTCAGCGGCAAGTAATGGTTTTCAATTCGGCAAATGGGCGGCAAGGCGGCTCAACTGGCGAAAAAGAATCTCAACTTGGCACAAAAAATCAAATCATCAATCTGAAATCTGAAATCTGAAAT
>DHLV01000145.1:0-2215 GCA_002405445.1 Flammeovirgaceae bacterium UBA4659
AAACCCCATAAACCCTATAAACCCTCATAAACCTCCTAAACCCCATAATCCCCAAAAACCTCATAAACCTCAAAAAATTCCCTACCTTGCTTTCTTTTTTTCAAGAGTCGCAGGGCCGGAATCCGGTGTTTGCGGCTCTTGTTATTTATGTTAGATTGCTTTGGAGTCGGGAAAAGTTGGATTCTAAAAGTTGACACGCAGGCATGTTGCCAAATTTTTAGTAAGCTAAGATTGCTTTTTGTTATTATTTGCAAAACAAAGTTAACATTACCGACAAAAGTCAATAGAAAATTTGTACCTTTGCGGCGCTCCGGGTAAAAGACTGTTGTGATAGGCATTGTGCTTGTTCGGGTTTGATCCGGAATTCATTCATTATTTCATGCTTGGGCAGTGTTGACGTTAGCTTTCGTAATGCAAGGGAAAAGCAATCAACGTGAACGGGTCCCACGCACTAACGTATCGCTAACATGTCAGCATTTAAAGATCTCGGCATTGCCGACGACCTCCTGCAGGGTATTACTGCCATGGGGTTTGAAACCCCTACCCCCGTTCAGGAAATGGTTATTCCGGTCGCCCTCGAAGGCGATCATGACCTTATAGCCCTGGCGCAAACCGGAACCGGCAAAACAGCTGCTTTCGGACTTCCCCTACTTCAACGTATTGATCCAAAAGAGCGCAGCATTCAGGCGCTTATCATGTGTCCTACCCGCGAATTGTGTGTTCAGGTAGCCAGCGATTTAGAAAAATACTCTGAATCTGCCCATCAATACAAGGTCGTAGCGGTGTACGGCGGTGCCAGTATAGAAGGCCAGATCCGTCAAATCAAGGGTGGCGCTCAAATTGTAGTGGCAACACCGGGCCGTTTGATGGACCTCATTACCCGCAAAGCCATCAAATTGGAGAGTGTCCGTCGGGTAGTATTGGATGAAGCGGATGAAATGCTCAATATGGGCTTTAAAGAAGCTATTGATTTCATCCTTTCCGAAGCACAAGACCGGGAGTCGATATGGTTGTTCTCAGCCACTATGCCCCGCGAAGTGCGCGCGATTGCTGCGGATTACATGGATAATCCCAAGGAGCTCACCGTATCCGGACGCACACAAACCAACGAGAACATTGAGCACATATACTATGTATGCCGTGCCGACGACCGTTACAATGCCCTGAAGCGTGTAGTAGATGCGCTGCCGGGCATCTATGCCATCATCTTCTGCAGAACCAAAAACGAAACCAAAGAAGTGGCGGAGCAAATGATCCGCGATGGTTACAACTCGGATGCGCTGCACGGTGATTTGGCCCAGGACGACCGTGATCGCGTTATGCAGCGCTTCCGGGAGAACAACCTGCAATTGCTGGTTGCAACTGATGTGGCCGCCCGTGGCCTTGATGTGAGCAATATCAGCCACGTGATCAACTATGGCTTACCGGATGAAATTGAGACCTATACACACCGTTCAGGCCGTACAGGCCGTGCCGGGCGTACGGGTGTGAGTATCATTATTGTGACGCCTAAATACGAGGAAAAAATTCGTATGATCGAGCGCAAAACCAAGGCGCCGGTTGTGAAAAAAATGCTTCCTACAGGCATGGAAGTTTGTGAGGCACAGTTGTTTAACATCATCAAGGGCATTCACGAACAGGAGGTTCACCATGCGGATATAGAGCCATTTATGGAGCGTATTCAGGAAGAATTAAAAGACCTCACCAAAGAAGAACTGATCAAACGTTTTGCGAGTGTGGAATTCAACCGATTCCTGTCCTATTACCGCAATGCTCCGGATATCAATATTTATCCAAAAGGAGATAAACGCGGCGCTAAAGCCACCTTTGCGGCTGCACCAAGCGGCTCCACAGTTCGTTTGTTTGTAAGCGTGGGAGAAATGGATGGTGTTACCAAAAAGGACTTCCTGAAACTACTGGATCGCTCCTTTGGCGTACCCAGCCGTGCCATTGGCCAAATCGATCTGAGTCGTACTCACCTGCACTTCGATCTGGATGCTGCTTACGTAGGTGTAGTTCGTCAGGGACTTCCGGAATTTACCCTTAACGGACGTGCCATCCGGGTAGATGACGCTTCTCAACGCGACCGCACGCACCGCAAGGATCGCGACGAGCGCGTATTTGAAAAATGGGATCGAAAGCCTAAAAAAGGAGGAAAGAAGGGCAAATGGTGATTTGAAGGCACAAAGATGACACGAAGGCGCGAAGACACGAA
>DHLV01000145.1:2326-5005 GCA_002405445.1 Flammeovirgaceae bacterium UBA4659
GAAGGCGCGAAGACACGAAGGCGCAAAGGGGATATTTGGCTGTGCCAAATATCCCCTTTGTTATCCATTGGAATCTAAGGCACGAAGGCTGGCCTACGGCCATCCTTCGTGCCTTAGCGTCTTCGTGCCTTCGTGCTCCAAGCTTCGTGCCTTATTTCTTAGGCTTAGTCGCCTTTTTAGCAGGTTTTTCCTCCTGCGCCGGGGCTGCTACTTCTTCAACCACTACGGGTGTCTCTTCGGCTGCTGTTTCCGCCGCGAGTTTTTCCGCTTCGCGCCTGGCGTCTTCAAAAACACCAAATTCACGCATGTAATTGTACCATTTGATACATTTCTGGATATCACCAATATGCACCCGGTCGCGGTCATGATCAGGGAGCACAGCTGTAAAGTATGCCCGCAAATCAGCGCTTGCAGATTTTGGATCTACCGGTGGAGTTGACTCATGTAAATCCAGCATTTTCTGGAATACATCCACCAATGGCACCGTGCCTTCTCCTTCATCCGTAAATGTATACACAGCCACCGTAGCCAGTGGTGTGATTTGTTGCTGGCGAACGGGTACAAAACGGACGCGGCCTTCTTTTTTGTCTTCAATGATTACGCCGTTTGGGCGGCTGTTTACCAGCTTGTGCACACCGGGAGCGCCGGGAACAACGAGATACTTGTCTAGGTTCATGTGTGAATTAACGATGATACGATGAACAATGGCACGATGAAATTCGAACCATTGTTGAATTAAACGGTCATAATCTCCTTCTCTTTGGTGCTTACCACAGATTCGGTGATTTCCACGTATTTATTAACGAGATTTTGCAATTCGGTTTCCTTGCGTTTGCCCACGTCTTCCGGCAATCCGTCTTTAACAGCTTTTTTGAGATGTTCCAGCGCTTTGTGGCGTGCATTACGAACACCTACTTTGCTCTCTTCGCCAACATGTTTGGCTTTTTTCACCAGCTCTTTACGACGTTCTTCCGTGAGTGGCGGCACAGACAAGCGAATACATTCGCCATCATTTTGTGGCGTAATGCCCAGATTGGAATTGATAATGACCCGTTCAATAGGCCCAACCATGTTACGCTCCCACGGCTGAATCATAATCGTGCGGGAATCGCTCACCTGGAGGTTAGCCACCTGAGTGATTGGAGTTGGAGAACCATAGTAATCAACCATCAAATCGGCTACCAGACTGGTAGAAGCTTTTCCGGTCCTGATTTTAACGAGCTCATGGTCAAGGTGCTCCAAAGCTTTTTTCATGTGGGCCTCTGCATCGGCCAAAATTGCATGTACGTCTTCCATATAATGTGGTGAAGTTATGTAATGTGGTTAATGTGGTTAATGGTTTCCGGGTGCAAATGTCACCAAGTTTTCGTTTTTATACGAAAAGAGATGCGGAAAATCTCTACCTGTGTACCTTGGGGCGGCAAATTTTAAGAACTGGTTTGCCAAAATTGGTTTCATGCCTGAATTGCACGAAATAAAACGCACTCTGTCGCGCATAGAAAAACTGGAGCGGGATGTGAGCCTTAAGCAGCTGCAAATAAACAGCTTGCTGGCCATTACGCAGGCCATCAACGATAACGTTGCTGCAGCCGACCTGTTTAATATGTACAACACCTTTTTGCGGTGGGAGATGGAACTCCGCAAAATGTGCCTGTTTTTGCGCGATAATGGCATTTGGGAATGTAAAACTCATTTGGGTATTGATGAACACTTGCTGGAGCATGATGTCAGCACAGAGCTGGACCGCTATCGTTCTACCCAAGGGCTGGAAAAATCAGAACATCCACTGGTACGTGAATTCGATCTGGTGATTCCGGTACTACATAAAAATGAAGCCATTGCCTACGCATTTATTGGCGGGTTTAAGGACGACGATGATGTGTACAACAAAGTACAGTTTGTAACTACCATTACCAATGTCATTGCGGTAGCCATTGAAAACAAACGTCTTTTCAAGGAACGCATGCGCCAGGAGGTAGTGAACCGGGAATTGGAAGTGGCCGCAGAAATTCAGCGCACTTTGGTGCCCTGGCGGCTCCCTTCAGGAAGCAATTACCAATTTTCCAGTATTTATAAGCCGCACTTTGCTGTTGGTGGCGACTACTACGACGTAGTCGAATTCCCGGATGGGCAGATCGCATTTTGTATTGCCGACATCACCGGTAAAGGTGTGGCTGCCGCGCTGTTGATGGCCAACTTTCAGGCAAATTTCCGTGCCCTGATCACTCGCCGCCCTACCCTGGAGGAAATTGTCCATGAATTGAATGCTGCTGTTTACAATGTGACGCAAGGCGACAAATTCATTACCTTGTTCATAGCCAGATACGATTCGAACACGCGCAGACTCCATTATGTAAATGCCGGCCATACCCCACCAGTATTACTCTGCAAAGGCACCACTACTTTACTTAAAAATGGCAGTACTTCGCTGGGTTGGCTCCCCGAATTGCCTTTTCTGGAAATAGGAGATATCGTTCTGTCTGATGAGGCTATGATCTTCTCTTATACGGATGGCCTTACTGAAGTGCGAAACTCTGCAGGAGATGAGTTCGGAGAAGAAAAACTGTTGCAATTTCTGGAGGAACATGCACAGGAGGGCGCCAAAGACCTGAATACCAAGCTCCTTCATCACCTTGAGGTCTTCCGCGGTCGCGAACCCTGGCCAGACGACATCACGGT
>DHLV01000190.1:0-2721 GCA_002405445.1 Flammeovirgaceae bacterium UBA4659
GACTAAATCGGCCCGGTATTGGAACTACGCGGCAAATTCATGATTCCACAGGCCGAAAAAGTAATCAAACGCGCCCACCAACTTGGCATCAAAATCGTGACGGGCGCGGACAACAGCTACACCGCGAACAGTACCAGTCGAATTTCGCTGGAATGCGCGCATTACGTTCGCCTCGGCATGGCTCCGTTCGAAGCCATTCAATCGGCCACCACTCTGGCCGCTGAGCTTTTGGGCGTTGGCCAATCCACCGGGCAAATCACAAAAGGCTATGACGCGGACTTGATCCTTGTGCCCGGCAACCCGTTGGAAGAAATCCGCTACCTGCAGGACGTTTTACTAACTATTAGTAATGGTCAAATCGCGCTAAAAAGGATACCCTTTGGAAAAAACTAAGGAAGCATGAAACTTTTATCGTAATATTACGATTAGGTAGATAGGATTTGTCATCACATGGGGCTAGCCAAAACGGAAGAGTTCACTAAAATGCAGAATGAGTTGGCATCACTGGCCAAAGCACTCTCACACCCGGCCCGCATTGCCATCCTTCAATTTTTATCGGAGCGTCAGTCGTGTGTATGTGGGGATATTGTGGATGAACTTCCCCTATCACAATCCACCGTTTCCCAGCATTTGAAGGAACTAAAGAAGGTCGGGTTGATCAAAGGTGAAATTGAGGGGCCAAGTGTGTGTTACTGTATCGATACCAAAGCACTGGCACGGGCCAAAGATGCACTGGCGAATCTTTTTACATCCGTTCAAGTCAACTGCTGTTAGAAAAAAATTTGTATTCTATCATCGAAATATTACGATAAACCAAAAAGTATGGAAACATCTGCTAACCAAATCAAGGAGATCGTCAAGGAAAAATACGGTCAGATTGCCGAACAGAGTTACGAACAAAATGCAACCAGTTGCTGTGGCGCATCGTGCGGTTGTGCAACGGTCGATGCCGCCATCATGGCAGAAAGCTACGATCAACTGAAAGGCTACCATGCCGATGCGGATCTTGGATTGGGCTGTGGATTGCCAACCGAGTTTGCCATGATCAAAAAAGGCGATACGGTCATTGACCTGGGATCCGGAGCCGGCAACGACTGCTTTGTAGCCCGATTTGCAACCGGTGCCGAAGGAAAAGTAATCGGCATTGACATGACCGAAAAGATGATTGCCAAAGCCAGGATGAATGCCGAAAAACTTGGTTACCACAACGTAGAATTTCGTTTGGGGGATATCGAACACCTTCCCGTAACGAGCAACATAGCCGATGTGGTGGTCAGCAATTGCGTGATGAACCTTGTGCCCAATAAGGCGCAGGCCTTTGCCGAAACATTCCGGGTATTAAAACCGGGAGGGCATTTCAGCATCTCCGATATCGTGCTGGACGGCCAGTTGCCTGCGGGCTTGCAAAAGAGTGCCGAAATGTATGCCGGTTGTGTATCAGGCGCCATTCAGCGAGAAGCCTACCTGTCGACCATTCGCGAGGCGGGATTCACCAATATCAAGATTCAAAAAGACAAGGCGATCCATATCCCCAATGAAATTCTTCGCGAGTATCTAAACGAAAACGAGTTAAATGACTACCATCAAAACCGGATCGGCATTCACAGCATTACCGTATATGCTGAGAAACCCACTGGAACGGATTCGGCCGGTACATCGGTGAAGAAAGACGGATGCTGCGAACCGGGTTGCTGTAACTAACCCTGGTACAATGACCCGCGAACTCACGTCTTTTCCGATCAGTGAAGACCAGCTGGAGAACTTTTGCGACCTTCTGAGGGAATGCAACCTGCCCTACTCGGATATTAAGCTTGCCGGAAACTCGTTTGTCGGCTTCACGAACGAGCAGGGTGAGTTGATGGCCACGGGCGGGCTTGAGTTCTATGGTGAATATGCCCTGCTTCGATCGATCGCGGTCAGAAAAAGGCAACGCGGGCAAAAGATGGGACAGCGGGTTGTCGATGATTTGGTCAACAAAGCGAGAGATCACCAGGTCCAATCACTTTTTTTGCTAACCGAAACCGCACGCGATTTCTTTCTAACCAAGGGATTTCGTGAGATATCACGCGACCAGATACCCGAAGCAATCCGGCAGTCTACTCAATTTGCCAGTGTATGCCCCAGTTCCGCGGCTTGCCTGATCATGAAACTGAAATAAGAAAAAGAAAGACCCAATCGAACATATGTCTAAACCACGAATTCTAGTACTGTGTACCGGCAACTCCTGCCGAAGCCAGATTGCCCATGGTTATTTGGAGTACTTTGGTAAAGGCCGGGTAGATGTCAGAAGTGCTGGCATCGAAACACACGGAGTGAACCCCAGGGCCATTGCCACCATGAAAGAGGACGGCATCGACATTTCGCATCATACCTCCAACAACGTAAACGAGTATGCCCAGGAGCCGTTTGATTATGTCATCACCGTATGCGACAACGCCAAGGAAAACTGCCCCTATTTTCCTGCTCGCATAAAGATGTTTCACCATAACTTCACTGATCCGGCCAAAGCCAGGGGCACCGAAGACGAGATTATGGCGGAGTTCAGGCGGGTACGCCAGGAAATCCGAAAGTATTGTCAGGACTTTATTGAGCGGTTACCCCAGGGGTAGTGTTTTTGGGCAGCAGCATCTGAACAAGAAAAGCAACCCCAATCACCACGAGGCAACCAATGTAGTTGTAGTGGAGGAACGCAACAGCTTCGCGTTGAAAAAAATACAAGTA
>DHLV01000190.1:2893-4341 GCA_002405445.1 Flammeovirgaceae bacterium UBA4659
AATGCCGACAGAAAAACACCCAGAATGGTTCCATAAAACAATGAGCCGATGATGTTGACAAACTGAATCAGGTTTTCGGCTTGGTTGGCCAACGAAGCAAAGATCATGGCAAACACCGCCCATCCCGCGGTTAACCACCGGGACGCCTTCAGATAATGCAAAGGCCCGGCATGACGATTGACGGAGCGCCTGTAAATATCCACTGTTGTGGTTGACGCCAGCGCATTCAATTCACCAGCCGATGACGACATGGCGGCCGAAAACACCACCGCCATAAGCAGACCGATGATCCCGTGCGGCAAATAGCTCATCACAAAATTGATAAACACGTAATCCTTATCCTGTGTATCGGCTTCCCGGATATTCAACGTAGCCGCCACTTGTTGTTTTACACGTTGCCGCAGAGCCCTTTCGTGTTGCTGTAAATTATGTATCTCGGGTCGAATGGCATCCACTGACGAAGCGTCATTCGATTGTATGGCTTCATTCAATTGAACCATCTTCTGCTGCCGCGCAATGTACAACGAATCATACGCACGTTGGGCATCGCCAAACTGCGCACCCGCTTGTTCTGCCTTCTGCTTCAGATTTACATTGTGCAACAAGGGCGCCTGATTAAACTGGTAAAACAAAAAAACCAGAATACCAATGTAGAGGATCACAAACTGCATGGGAATCTTCAATAAACCATTGAAGATCAATCCCAATCGACTTTCCCGAACCGAACTGCCACCCAGGTAGCGACCCACCTGTGACTGATCCGCTCCAAAATAGGACAAGAACAGGAACAACCCACCCAGCAAACCCGAAATCAAGTTATACCGATCAGCCAGTGTGAGCTTGACCCGCTCCCACATTCCCAGCTCAGGGTTTTGGGTCACCGCATCCGGAATGATGGTTACCAAATTCAACTTTCCCGTCTCGCCTGCCAGCCGAAACGTATCCATAAATCCAATACCCTCGGGCAAATGGTAGAATGCAATGCCACCGGTGAGCAGCATGCCCGACATGATGATGGTGAGTTGGTACTTCTGTGTCAAACTCACGGCCTTAGTGCCCCCGGAGACCGTGTACACCATCACCAGCAGGCCGATCATCAGGGTCGTGGCATTGATATTCCAGCCCAGTATGGTTGAAAGAATGAGCGAAGGCGCATAGATGGTGATACCTACAGAGAGTCCGCGCAGCATCAGAAAAAAGAATGCCGTCAGCGTTCGTACCTTCAGATCAAAACGTGTCTCCAGGTATTCGTACGCAGTGAATACTTTTAGCTTATGATATAAAGGGACAGCCGTGATGGACAAAATGATCATGGCCAGCGGCAAACCGAAGTAGAACTGCAAGAACCGCATGCCATCTTCGTACGCCTGTCCGGGTGTTGAAAGAAACGTAATGGCGCTGGCCTGGGTAGCCATGATCGACAGGCACACCATCCACCAGGGCAGCGT
>DHLV01000139.1:0-6896 GCA_002405445.1 Flammeovirgaceae bacterium UBA4659
CACCCCCCCCCCCCCCCCCCCCCCCCCCCCCCCTCCCCCCCCCCCCCCCCCCCCCCCCCCCCCCCCCCCCCCCCCCCCCCCCCCCCCCCCCCAAGCTTGTCGCCATAAAATGGTCTTGAACATATCCTCCTGTCTGAAGACAGGTTCGTTTAAACCCACTGCCATGCAATCCCGAACCATGTCGCCTGTGCCGGTGCCCATCCGCTCAATGTAACCTGCCTGATACATAGGTTCTGCCAGCAGGGGGTTGGCAGGAAAGGAAGCATGTGGCCTTTTCAATTGCTCCACGGACAAATTAGGCGGCAAATGGCCCGGGTTCCATATTTCAAGACGATCTGAAAAAAGCATGACCTGCACGCTGCCATTACTGGTATAATCACGGTGTGCCACGGCATTTACAATGGCTTCTGCAACTGCTGTTCTCGGAATTTCATAGCTGATGGGCACATCATTTCCGGTGTCGCGGGTGCCTGTGCCGATATTAAGACGGGAGAGGATAAAATCTACTGCGCCATCAATCAGCTCAAATACATCGCCCTGTAAATCGCGTTGTGCCGGAATGGGTTTTGAAATGGTACTCCCATGAAACTGGGCGCATTTTACGATGGAAGTGGTGAACCAATATTGTGGATCTGATCCAAATAGCAGCAGTGCCGCATGGGTGAGTTTACCTGCTTTCAGCAGGTTCAAATGCACGAGGATATCCTCTATGGAAGCATCAACTGATAATGGAAAACCGCGTTTAGTTTTAGCCAGCGCAATAAAGGCCTGTACTTTACCGGGCTCAATATCCTTTATGGTTGCAGTGGACGATAAGGTTGCATCAAATGGGGCGGTTTGAATGTGCCCGTGTTGCATGAGCCATTCCACCAAAGCACTGTACACCTGCGTTTTCAACTCTACGATATCTGCAAAGCGCCTGCGGATAAGCTGTGCTTCCGCTTGCGCCACCAGCGCCTGCATGTGCGGATGACGCGATGCTCCGGGGCCATGAATAAACACCAGACGCGTGCGGTGTGCCGCTGTGGCGGCCTGAAATTCCTGTGCGGTGGGCGACAGGCCGGATGCATCCGCAATGCCGTACTCCAAACCAAATAAACCCAGATAAATATCAGATTTGGCCGCGGTATCTACATATACTGTATCTGCACGCTGATCGCTTGCGGGCAACCACTCAAACAAAAACGGCTCGAAAAACTGACCAAGTAATTTATCGCTACGCAGGTACTCTGCAAGCTGCAAACGCTCGGCTGCAAACTCTTGCTGTACGCTGCTGATAAAGACCCGGAATTTTCTCATACCAATCTGATTTTACCGGTAAGCAGGGCCTGCATCATGCCATGTTTTTCAAAAATTAATTTTTGGAGTTTTTTCTGCAAAGAGCTAATTTCTAAATCAAAGTCTCGGGAAGCATTCGATATACTCATCTGAATACTTTGATTTGGAAATTCTATTTCAATACCAGAAAGATCTTTACCATATAGATGATGAATAGTTATGCCCTTGGTTAATTGAGCGATCTCATTTTTTCGATAATAATTTAAAAAATTGGTTACGAACAAAGAGTCTAAATTGAAATCATATTTTCTCAATATTATAATATCACCTCCTAATTGAACTCCATCTTTGAAGATTGCTGATGCCTTAGCAAGGTCAGCCCCTGTTGTCGTTGTTGAACCCGGAAATAATATGTCACCTTCAACTGAATTAACAGCTTCAGAATAATTGGTTTTACTAAATATTTCAGTTATTTCTTCCTTATAAGTTGTAAATAATTCTCCATACAGAATACATGGATATTCTCCATATTCGCTTATCTTATTCTTTGATAAACCTCTGCCTTTAAAAATATTGAAAGCCTCAGAAATCTTTTTTTTCTCCCAACCCTCCTTCGGCCTCAACAATTCCTGCATAACGCCTTGTTTGATAGCTTTCTTCTTTTCGATGAGCTTTTCGGTTTGGGCTATCAACGTATCCATATCCGATAAGGCAGTGGCAATGGCGGTTTGTTCTGGAAGGGGTGGGATTATGACTGGGCAATCTAAAACTTCTTGTTTTCTCAAGTTAGTTTGTCCACTTCCACTATCATAACTTAAGAAGTAAGTATTCCTATTTAATTGGTAAAAAAGATATTTGGGAAACGCACATAAAGTTCTTAAGCCCCCAATACGTTGGTTAAGCGCATAAATATCATTTTTATCAATTATAAAACACTTTGCAAGTGCTTTACCATTTGGGATGTCACTCATTACAATGGTAATATCATTCTCAGATAATTTGCAATCGTTTTTTAAGCTGAATTTAGCTATTTTACCATCACTTGATATGAACTTTGAGTTTACAACAACATAATCTCCAATGTCGCTAATATAATTTTCATGTGCTTTGCCATTAAAAAATATTGCAACATTTCCTAGTTTTTCTACATTCCAATCTGATGGAATAACTCCCACGTCTGTTTGCTTATATCCGTCTTCTACTACCATACAAATCCCATTTTTTTGAGGTGAGCATTCACTTTGTCTTCAAAGGATTTCACTTCCTTATCAAGTGAAGGAAGTGGAGTATTGTAGCGTTCAATCAATTCTTTTACTCGCCCTGTCAATTGTTGGCTAATACGATCCATCTCGGTTTTTACGGTTACTTCAATGGCTGGTAGCCATTTGTCATCTAAAACCATAGCTTTCACTTCGGCTTCTGATAAGTCAGGATATTTGGCAAATGCTAGTGCATCCAATTCCTCATCTAATTTCTTTATTTCTGATTTTAACGCACTCTGCTTTTCGAGCATTTCAAGGTAGCTTACAACGGAATTCAGATCGGTCAATCGCTCCGGAAGTGGATCTGTACTTAATTGTAACTTATAGTCAGTTTCTTTCGCAGCAATTAAATCTCCGGCAGCCTTGCTTTTGTCTTTTAAGGACTTGTCCGTATCAATGTAATCTTGTAGAATTGTCTTTTCGTTGCTATCAGCAGTGGAGGCAAGCTTATCCTTTACGGCTTTGAGTGTCAATTTGCCCTTACTGTTTCGTAAAATCGATAGATGGTTATTGCCGTGCAATGTTTTCAATTTCGCATCCAGTTCCGCTTCATCTTGTTTTAACTTGCTGTATTGGCCTGCACCTTTTTTATCATCTTCATTCCAAAGCGTTAAAACCGCTGTATTCAAGGCTTCTTCAGCGTCACCCTTGGTTGAAACATCCTTCAATATTCCTTCTTCACCGCTATTTTCCTCAATCAACGATTCGAGCTTTCCGGAAATATCATCCATCTCGCTTTGTTTTTCGAGTAAGGTGTCTTGTTCTGTTTTAAAGAATCTGTTTACTATGAATTCTTTAGGGAGCAAATCACATGTCCAGCCTTTTTCTTTTTCCTCTCCTTTATTTTTACCGCTCTTTACTACTTCAATTACTTTTCTGGTTTCGGCCTTCCATCCATCGGCTGCAATCAAATAGGCATCATCCTGCATGGTTTCATTCCAGTAATTCATCAAATGCTGATACACATCGTAGGCATCAATGAGTTTGGCTTTTTTGAACGCATTCAAAAGGCTTTCTGACAATTCACCAATCAACGCTTTGGGATGTGCATCTTTTCCAAAAGCATTCAATTGTGGGACTGCTTTCCTTTTCCAAGTTTCGTAGATTTTTGTATTCTCATTTTTTAAGGATTCAAATTCTACATTTTGATGAATAGCCGGTTTAATCTCGGCAGCTATCAACTTTGCTTCCAGGTAGCCTTTTCGTCCGTCTTTAAAGAGGGTATTTCTCAAACCCGGCAAAACTTCCCAATAAGCGCTCATGTTGTCTATGTCTCTATTCGGAATACCGCCATTCAAGTGCGCATCAATGTCCTGAATATCCTCCTGTTCAGTAGAATCGATATAACGGGGTATATTTAAATTGTAATCATTCTTTGAATCAGCAATTTCATCCAGAGGCACCATTCTGGAAAACTTGTCGATGGGCTCTTGTTTCATAAACGTGTCCACGATTTTATGAATGTCCTGTTCTCTTAAACGGTTTTTGTTGCCGTCTTTCATAAAACCTTTTGAAGCATCAACCATGAAAATTCCTTTTCGTGCCTGCGCATTTTCTTTATCCAACACCAGGATACAAGCCGGAATGCCTGTTCCATAAAACAAGTTGGCAGGCAAACCAATTACACCCTTTAATACTCCTGAAGTAATTAAATTTCTACGAATACCCGCTTCCGCATTTCCCCTGAACAATACACCATGCGGTAAAATACAAGCTGCTTTACCTGTGCT
Source organism: Flammeovirgaceae bacterium UBA4659 (assembly GCA_002405445.1). Lineage (GTDB taxonomy): Bacteria > Bacteroidota > Bacteroidia > Cytophagales > Cyclobacteriaceae > ELB16-189. Next base: position 4,271 of record DHLV01000139.1, read on the forward strand.
TTTCATGGAGCGGATGATGTGTAACAGGTAAGCATAATCACCTTGCTTTGCAGGTGGCTCGCCCCATTCAAATCTTCTATACAAATCAGAGGTAGGTGTAATACCGGTACTCCAGGTTTTATCTGAGAATGGAGGATTGGCCACCACATAGTCGTAGGTTCGAAGGTTGGTTCCATCCAGGAACTTGGGATTAGCCAAGGTATTTCCGGCCATGATGTTAGCGGTTGGAAAATCATGGAGAATCATATTCATCCTGGCAAGACCAGATGTGGTCACATCCATTTCCTGACCCTCCAAAGTAATGCGCTTCCCGGCTTCAGCTGCTACTTTTAAAAGCAATGAACCAGATCCGCAAGTAGGATCATAGGCTGTGGTTGCTGCCACCGAATTTTGTGCATTGATGCCGATAACCTTAGCAAGAATTCTACTTACCTCCGCAGGGGTGTAAAATTGCCCCTTGCTTTTGCCACTTTCCTGTGCAAAATGTTGCATGAGGTATTCATAGGCATCACCCAAAATATCGTCATGGTCTGCACGGTTTTTTGAGAAGTCGAGTGTAGAGCTGTTAAAGATGTTGATCAGATTAGTTAGCCTATCGACCATGGCTTTCCCTTCACCCAGTTTATTGGGATCGTTGAAATCAGGAAAATCACTTCTTGATAAACGTGAGTTAGCATCAATGAGGGGTTGAATAATCTGCGTGTTGATTTTGTCGCCAATATCATCCTTGCCTCTTAATTCCAGCATATCCTTAAAACTAGAGCCCTGGGGGATGGTTACCGGAGGGGCAAAATCATCGGTATCTGCATACTTATCAGACACATACTTGATGAACAACATGAACAGGACATAATCTTTGTATTGACTGGCGTCCATGCCGCCTCTTAGTTCATCACAACTTGCCCAAATGGAGCTGTATAATTCGGATTTTTTGATTGCCATTTCATTTGTTTTTCTGTAATCGGTAAAGTTAATTTTTAATGTCCAGATATCTTGTTGGTGCGTGGACAAAAAAGTGGCTCTTTTTATTCCTCGCAGAGTTACCCGTTTCGGGAACTCTGCTCTTTTATTATCGCTTTTGTCAAATCCATGTCATTTAATTCAGTCCAGCTTGTAATGGCATAGATGCCTTGCTTGCCTGTCTGGTAATACTTTGTAGAACTGTGGATGTAGTCACATTCATCAGCCTCCGCCTTTGCCGGTGTTCGTCAACGGCAAATGCCTTTATCGTCACGTATTGTCTTCCCAAGAAAGCGATGCGATTGAAGCCCTGCGCGTTCGCATCGTCCCCAGTGGGAGACGATGCGGGACAAGAATTCCACAATCATAAAAACACCTTTATCGTTCGCAAGGAATTTAAGAAGATTACCTACTGCACATACTCCACCGTCAGAATACCTAGTTGAATCAAGTTCTTTGGTTTTAACATCAAAGCCAAATAGTTTATTTTCAATGTTACAAGCGAAGTCAAATATTGTCCTTCTGCCCGTTAATTCAATGGCTTTATATCGTAAGTTGGATCAAACATTGTCCCAATTTTCTGTTATCCGTTTTTCAATCATAGCAACAATGGCTCGGCTGTCCTATCTTGCCGAAATTCCTGACCTAAGTTCTTCAAAAAGTTTCTCTATCTGAAGTTCAATTTTTTCTGAGGTTTTTTGTAAGTCATATTCTGACTTTATTTGATGTTGTATTTTTTTTTAAATGCCCTGTAACACCAGCATAACCGCAACAAGTTGTGCTTTTACCTCCTAAAATAGGAAATACGCGCTGCTCAGTTGCGCCTATTTCGCCATCTACCGCACGGTGGCCGGTTTACCTTTCTTGGTTTGGTTTTTCAAAGATTTCTATCGCTTTGTCAATCAAACCTCTCCCTTTTCCTTCATCCTCTTAAAATAAGATTTCGCTTCGGCCATCACTTTGGGTGCTAATGCAAAACCAGAAAGCATGGTGGGGATGGCCATCAAAGCATAAGCAATGTCGATGACGTTCATTACATCAGTAAGGGAAGCGACTGCGCCCACTACAATAGTGATCAAATAAAAGTAGTCGTAGTACTTGCTGGCTTTTACGCCCACTAAAAAGGCGAGTGCTTTGCTTCCGTAGTATGAATAAGAAAATAGCGAGGTAATCGCAAAAAAGAACGCACAGAGCAGCAACAAATATTTCCCGACTCCTGGCAAGGCCATTTGAAAAGCATTGGCCGTTAATGTAACACCACTCACGCCTTTTACCTCCCAAACGCCTGTTACCAAAATCGCCAAGGCAGTCAGCGTGCAAACCAATAATGTGTCTATCGCGGGGCTAATCATCGAAACTAAACCTTCGCGGATGGGCTCGGTACTTTGCGATGCACCCAAGGCCATCGGTGCCGTGCCGATGCCCGCTTCATTGGAGAAGCTTGCTCTGCGCACGCCTGCTACAATCAATCCACCCAGCATGCCACCCAATGCAGGGTTGCCGTGGTAGTGATTGGCGGTAAAGGCTTCGGTGATAATCATCCACAAATAATGTGGCACTACGCTGATGTTCACAATCAATATCGCGAACACGCAGAAAAAATAAATCACAATCATGAGCGGCACCATTTTGCCCGCCCAGCTGCCAATGCGCTGAATGCCGCCCA
>DHLV01000139.1:7033-7251 GCA_002405445.1 Flammeovirgaceae bacterium UBA4659
CCAATGCGCTGAATGCCGCCCAAGATAACAATGCCAGAAATCGTCATCAGCAACGAGCCGATGATAAACTTCATGGTGCTGATTTCAAAACCTAAGAACACAAAAGTTGAATTTTTGAATTCCGTTTCAGAAAAACCTATATCAATAATCGCTTGTGTGAGTTGGTTCGCTTGAAAAATTCCGAGACAACCAATCATCGCGCAAAGGCAAAACAAAAC
>DHLV01000139.1:7481-8573 GCA_002405445.1 Flammeovirgaceae bacterium UBA4659
CGGTACATCACCGACAACGTGCTGGTAAAGAAGTTGGTAGACATGCCCACGAAAGCCGTTACCCACATCCAAAACAACGCTCCGGGTCCGCCAATGCTGATGGCAGCAGCCACGCCCGCAATATTGCCCATGCCTACGGTTGAGGCCATCGCGGTAGACAGTGCCTCGTACGGACTAATTTGGCCAGGGTCGTTGGGGTTATGATACTTGCCGCGCAAAATGGCGATGGTGTGCGAAAAGTAGCGGTAGTGCATCAACCGCGAGTAGAAGAAAAAGAATAGCCCGCCTAAAATCAGCAAAAACAAAATTGGTGTCCAAACACCCGTGGCCAGGTCTGCAATAAATTCACTCACAAGAAGTCGGTTTAAAGTACGGAGCTAAAAGTAGGCAAAATAGTTTATAGTGTTGGTAGCGAGTGCGTTGGTTGGCAAAGCTGAAAGTTGAAAATTGGATCGATCACCGTTTACGTCAACCGACTTTCGCGGCAGCGTGTCAACTTTCGCACTGCAAACCGGAACTTTTGTCACCTTATCAACATTTCAACATTGATAACTTGTATATTGAAGTTGTTTGTGTTGCTGTACGTTTGTTGCCCTAAGCCTGCAATTCGGGCGGTGGAAAAACAGCAACTCATACCAACAACCACAAAAGTATGGAGCAGCGGTCAACGCCTTTGAGGTTAAGTTCTGCGATGAGCGGAGCCGGCAACAGGTCTAAAGTTTTGGTGCGCGATATAGCCGAAACCTTGGGCAAGCTGCCGCCTCAGGCCGTTGATTTGGAGGAAGCGATTTTGGGTGCGCTGATGCTGGAGAAAAATGCGCTGACGGCCGTGGTCGAATTTTTGCGGCCCGAGCATTTCTACAAAGAACAAAACAAAGCCATTTTTGAGGCCATCATCGACTTGTTTAAGGCAACCGAGCCGGTAGACATGCGCACGGTGGTGGCACAGCTGCGCAAGAATGGCAAGTTGGAGTTGGCGGGCGGTGCCTATTACATTGCCGAGTTAACTTCCAAAGTAAGTTCGGCCGCCAACATCGAATACCACGCCCGCATTGTGATAGAGATGGCCATCAAGCGCGACTTGATTTCCAT
>DHLV01000068.1:0-781 GCA_002405445.1 Flammeovirgaceae bacterium UBA4659
TCTTACTCAGCCAACGGGTGTAACCGGTGATGTTACTGCAAAAGCGCTTACAATCACAGGGGCTACTGTAGCCAATAAAGTATACGATGGAACCACTACCGCCACACTAGGTGGAACACCAACCTTGGTGGGGGTAGTTGGATCTGAGGATGTCACAATAGCGGCAAGCCCTACCGCCACCTTCAACAACAAGAATGTTGGCACCGCAAAACCTGTTACATCGGTCTATGCCCTTGCGGGAACGGCTACATTGACAAACTACACATTAACTCAACCAACATTAAGTGCAAATATTACTAAGGCAATCTTAACAGTAACGGGAGTTAACGCTAATAAAATCTATAATGGAACGCTTACAACTCCAACAATCACAGGGGCAACCCTTAGCGGCATCATTGGTAGTGATGTTGTTACATTAAATGCCAGTGGTGTTACGCTGGCCACGTTTGCTTCGAAAGACGTGGGAAGTGGCATATCGATAACTCTGACTGGCAGTTATGCTCTTTCGGGTGCCGATGCTGGAAACTACGATGTCACCCAACCCACGGGCTTAACAGCAACCATCACCCCAAAAGAACTCACTATGTCCGGCCTCTCCGTGCCTACGAGCAAAGTCTATGACGGCACAACGGCTGCTGTTGTGACAGGCGGGCCCGGAAATTTGCAGGCCACCTCAGCACCGGGAGCAGGAACAACCTCCGATGGCAAACCATACAGCGTTGATGCGGTAAGCCTTACCGGCACTGCCGTGGGTACCTACAACTCCAAAGACGTGGCAACG
>DHLV01000068.1:893-1215 GCA_002405445.1 Flammeovirgaceae bacterium UBA4659
AGACGTGGCAACGGCCAATACCGTAGCCTTTTCCGGGGTTAGCCTTACGGGCACGGGCAGTGGCAACTATACACTTACCATCCAAAGTAATTCCACAGCAAGCATTACCCGAAAGGCACTCACCATGTCCGGCCTCTCCGTGCCTGCCAGCAAAATTTATGATGCAACTACATCAGCGGTGGTGAGCGGCAGCCCCGGAAACTTGCAAACCGCCTCCGCACCCGGTGGGGGAACCACTTCCGATGGCAAACCATACAGTGTTGACGCGGTGAGCCTCACCGGCACTGCCGTGGGCACTTACAACTCCAAAGACGTGGCAACG
>DHLV01000068.1:1355-10717 GCA_002405445.1 Flammeovirgaceae bacterium UBA4659
AGACGTGGCAACGGCCAATACCGTGGCTTATTCAGGTGTGAGTTTGACGGGCACAGGCAGTGGCAACTATACACTTACCATCCAAAGTAATTCTGCGGCCACCATCACCACCAAGAGCATTTCCATTGTGGGATTGACCGCTAATAACAAAGTGAGGGATGGAAACACCACTGCCACACTAACGGGCACAGCCGCTTTCCAAACTGCGCAGACACCCGGAACCGGAACAACGGCTGACCAAAAGCCCTACACCGGGGATGTGATCACCGTGACAGGGTCTCCTACTGCTACTTTTGCCAACACGGGCCCGGGCGCGGGTATTGCCGTGACCGTTACAGGGTACACAATCGGGGGCGCCCAAAGCGGCAATTACTCGCCCGTGCAGCCGGCAGGGCTATCGGCCATCATTTTTGGTGTCACCACCACCGTCACTGCGGGTGCAACTCCGGTGGCAACCATATCTTCACTTTCCACTGCCGAAGAAGGTGCCGGTGTTTTGAATTTCAATTTTGTAGTGACCGATGCCGGTGACGATGGCACGGCCACCAGTTTTACGGGGCTCGGTATCAACGCGGGCGCCAACAACCAAATTACCCCCTGGTCAACGGCAATTCAAGGCGTGCGAATTACAGATGGAACGAACTCGCAAACTGCCAACATCACCATCGGAGTAAACACCCTCACGATCACCAGTATCAACCCGGCCACGTTGGGCAATGTTTCCAACGGAACTTCCAAAACCTACTCGCTTAAGATATGGCTCAATTCAAATTTGGGGGCTTTACAAAGCACGATTGACAACAAGCAGTTTGACTTTAACGTGACCACGGCCAGTTTCACAACAGGCGTTGGCTCCCAGATTGCCGCATCGCAAAGCCAAAGCTCCGGCACCGGCCGAAACGTAGTGACAGTTGTATCAACCGCACTTGCATTTACCACACAGCCGTCACCAACAACCCACTTGGTGCTAACCAATTTTACCACACGGGCGGTTGTAAAAGCGCAGGATGCCAACGGCAACCTCGACCTTGATTTCACAGGAGTGGGAAAGAATGTGACGCTGACCAACGCAGCCGGTGTAGCGATGAACCCGGGCAACACAACATCCATCACGCTGACCCCTGTAGCGGGTGTCATCGACTTCAACACGCTTCTCCCCAACCTGCAGTATACCGATGCCAACGCAGGATCGTTTAACGGAACACTGACACTGACGGGCGGAGGCATCAACTCAAACGCTGGTGCAGGTTTTGTTGCCTGCTCCCCGATTACAGTGAATTACTCCAACGCTACCACCATCAGTGGCGGCTCAGGTATTGCCAATATCTCTTCTATTGCCACCGGCAGCATTGATGTTTTCTCGTTTACCATTACTGACGATGGCGGCTCGGCCAACGATGGGGCAGCTACAAAAATTTCGGCCTTCACGTTCACTCCAAACGCGAGCAACCAGTTTGGCGATCTGCGTGATCTGATCGCGACTGCTTCTTTGCAAGACAACAGCGGCAACACGCAGGCCGCTACCGCCATCAACGCAACCGACATTACCTTCAGCAGTATTCCTTTCGCCTCCGGGCTGGGCAATGTGGCCGATAATGCTGCCAAGATTTACACCCTGAGCATCACACTCAAAACGGCTTTGGGCGGCACACTACCGGCAACAGCAGATAACCTCAAACTTATCTTCGACATCTTGCAGGCGAACGTGACTCAAAATGCCACCGGCAGCAGAATCCCCGCGGGTCAAAGTGCCAACTCTGGAACTTCGAATGGTGCATTCCAGGTATTTGCAACCAAACTTACCTTTACCACGCAGCCTCCTGCGAATTACCTGGTGAATGTAGCGTTATCCGATCCCCAACAGGGTACCATCCCGGTAGTTGAAGCCCTCGACACTCGCAACAACCGAGATCTGGATTATGTGGCCCCGGTAACTACCACTACTTCGGTGGTGAGCAGCAGCAACCAACCCACCATATTCAGGAGCAATGTGCCTGTCGGCAATGGTGGAATAATTACCACTGTAGCCGGTCAGGCGTTTGGATTTGGAGATATGAGATTCACCTCCATAGGCGTTGGGGCTGCCATTACCGTCACCTCTACAACGCCCAATGCCAACTCCGTAGTGCCAACTGCGGCTGTGAGTAGTTTGTTTGAAGTCAAAGTGGGCAGTGCCAGTACCATCGGCAGCCCCGCTACCATCGGGCCCGTGCCGTCAACCGCCTTTACCGCAGCGGCAGGCGGAGGATCGACAGGCGCAGCACAGGTGTTTAGGTTTGTGGTAACCGATGATGCCGCTGCCCCTAATGACGGAAACCCCACGCTTGTCAGACAAATTACGTTCAGGCAAAATGCCTCGGCAGCAATCAACAGCACCGGCCTGGCCGACTGGAGACATGCCATTGCCGGAGCCGTGCTCAGTGATGGCACGAACACCTTAACCCTGGACTTCAGCTCGGCATCAGACGTCACCCGGATCGGGACGATCACCGCGAGCACAGGTTCCACCACGGTAACCGGCACCGGCACATCGTTCACAACAGACCTTTCGGTGGGTACAATTATCAAAAACTCAGGCGGTACTACCATCGGCACAGTTGCCACCATTACCAGCAACACCTCGCTCACCCTGGCAGCAAATGCATCAGTAGCCGTAACCAACGGGGCATACAGGGCGTCTCCATTGACGGCCAAGTCTATCATCTTCAGCGCTATCCCATTTGCCTCGGGCCAACTGGGTTTTATCAGCGATAGTCCAACGTTCGGCACAAGTTCAAAAACCTATACCCTGAGTATTTGGCTGAAGACTACACTGACCGCTCCCCTGCCGATCACGATCGATGGGCTCAATTTTGGATTTGATGTGCAGACAACGGCTGACGTACTGACCGATGCCAACGGAACTGCCCTTGCCTCCGGAACTGCCGTAGCAACTTCCGGCAATACGGTGAACGTGGTGGCCTCTAAAATCAATTACTTGACGCTACCCTTTACCTCTGTCCCGTCACTTCCTTTCCCCACTTCCCGAAGCATTTATGATCCCTTTGGCGGCACCATCGGTGCGGAAGCGGTAGACATAAATGGCAATCGTGATTTGAATTATACAGGGACTATAAGCGGTTTTGCTGTGGCCAACAGCTTGGTGTTTACCAACAACCCCAACGGTCAGGCATTCACCGCAGGCACATTTACGTTCGATACCAATTTTCAATATCAAACAACCGGATCAACGCAAAATGCAGACGGCAGCATTACCATGACCGGTGCGGGCCCCATCACCGGTACCTCTACGGCTATCAACATCTTTTCGTCTACTGATTCGTATGTTTATTTTGACCCAACCTTTGGTGCGCAAGTGTACAGCAACATTGTCAATCAGCAGGCGTCTTCACTCCCAAATCCGGCCAATGCAACCGTTGAAAAGTTGGCGCAATTGATACTGACTGACGGAGAAGTTTCGCGCACCGGCACGATCAACGCCAGCACTGCTTCGACTACAGTTACAGGAATTGGAACTTCGTTTACCACCGAACTCTCGGTGGGTACGCTGATTAAGAACTCGGCAGGCGCGGTCATTGGAACGGTTGCTTCGATCGCCAGCAACACATCTCTTACGCTATCTGCCAGTGCGGCCGTTGCGGTCAGTAGCGGATCGTACCGGGCCAACGTAGATGCCGACAACGCCTTTACTCGTATCTCGTCCATCACATTTACGCTCACAGGGGCGGGAACAAGTGATCTGCGAACGCTGGCATTGTATGACAACAGCGGAAACAAAGTGAGTTCGGACCAGCCGGCATCAGGTTCCGTTACATTTAGTGGCCTCACTATTCAAGCGGCAGATGGGGGAATCAACACTTTCTCTATCCGTGGCACGTTTCGAGAAACCATTGGGGCAGACCGTGACCCGGTTACCTTCAAAGTGTCGTCAGTAACATGGTCTGCCGGCTCGAGATTTTTCAACTTCACCAACCCGTTGTTCATTGGCGGTATCAATGGAGGCTCAACATCCCCCAGCAATCAGATCAATGTGGTTGCCACCAGCCTTGATTTTGTAACGCAGCCGAGCATCTTTGCCGGTGTTGATGAAGACATTAATGCTTCAACTGGCTATTCTACCGGAATCGTACATGCGCGGGATAAATTTGCCAACCTCGACACAGATTTCAATTTCCCCTATGTTTTGAGCGCTGCGGCAGGGGCAGTTCGAAATCCAGCAACAGCAACGTTTACAAACGGTGTGTTGGATTTGGTGGGCATGAAGTATAACACGTGGGGCATCGGTACGCTCACCGTAACCTCCAACAGCCTCACAAGTGCCAATAGCCTATCTGTTAACTCAAAGCCGTGCGTCCCTATAGATGTGATCAGTGTGAGCGCAATTAAAGTTATAAGTGGCCAGCCCGCCTCGGCCAGTTTACGAGGTGGAAACGTGAACACTACGATTTTTGGTGTCTTTCTCAAACCTAATCACTTTGTAAGTGACCAGCCCTTGCTGAAATCGCTGACCTTTGAATTTAGTACCCCCTACAGAACAGCCACCCGAACCACTTTTAAGAACTTTAAGGTTTTTGAAAAAAGGGCGGATTCGGCCCGCGTCTCTGCCGTAAATGTGAGTGCATTTGCCACGGTAACAGAGATTGAATCAGTATCAGGCTCAGGAAACTTCGACCGCGTGAAAGTGGCATTTACTTCTGACCGCCCATTGTACCCAGATGGCAGTAGCCCGGCAACCGTCACCTACTTCCTTGAGACAGACATCGATGTGACAGCATCGAACAATACCCCGAAGATAACGCCCAGGTTGGTAGACCTTGGCCAGGGGGACAATCGCATTGAGATTACGCAGGGAAGCGCAAAAGTGAGTGTAACGGGCAGGGAGTACAGCTTTGCCTCCACAAGACCACCCTTGTTGGTTGGGGCGAGCTGTGTGCCGCCAACAGGCACTTTGAATGTGAGCGCGGGAATTACATCTATAGGTCTGACCTTTGATGTGCCCGTAGTCACATTCGATAAAGTGGCAAAGTTGTATTACTACAACACCAACCAACTTGTGGCCACACTCGAAGCCACCAACGGCATATTCGACAGTGGCATTGAAATCATCAATACCCCACCGGTGAAAACCATGAATTTCAAAATCCCCACCGGGGTAGTGCTTAGACCTGACTCCGTGTACTATGTGACATTGGCCCAGGGAAAATATGACCCGATTACCAAAATAGGTGAAGGACTCTCAGATGATCAATTGAATCTTTACGGTGGTATTGCCTATAAAGGTATTTACTATTTCAAGATTGCATCGACCAAGCCGCCTGCAATGGTTTCTACGGATGCAACCAAATACGAAGCCACACCAACGTTTGCCTCGCTGAATGCATCGTTTGACCAAAAGGGCAAAGGCTATTACCTGATTCTGCCAAATACCGCCAGCCCAGCGCCAACCGCTACTCAGGTGAAGTTAGGCACGTATGGCGGGAAATTGTCTTCGGGCACGTTTGCAATTGATCAGCTTGCTCCGAACCTCCAGTATTTTACGGCAACCGGTAGCTTTCCGGCCACAGGGCCATACCAAGTGTGGATTGTAGCTGAAAACGATGCGCCCGACCTTCCTAGACCATCTTCGGGCGTTTTTGGAAGTTCGCCCAATTTCACTGCTGGCGCAACAGGTCCCACTTTCACATTTTCGCAGTTTACCCCTACCGGAGCCAACGCTACACCCAACTTCCAACTTTGCCCGGGAAGTTTTTCGGTGGTGTCGCAACCTATTGTGTTGAGAGAGAGCAATTCAACAGGCACCAACGCAACTTGGGGCATAGGAACCCAAAACTTCAACATCCTTTTGCCCACAGGGTTCACCTTTGATAGTGACTACGCTCCAACGATCGAGCAGGTGGGAGCAGACTTCACTATTGCCCGCACAGGCACGATCACTGCAAGTACCTCGGCAACAACGGTAACCGGCAGCGGCACATTGTTCACAACCCAACTGGCACCGGGCCACATCCTTAAAAATTCATCGGGCACCACCATTGGTGTGGTGGCGGCCATTGCCAGCAACACGTCACTCACGTTAGCGGCCAACGCTTCGGTTGCTTTGACCAACGGAGCCTACAGGAGTGAACAACTTCCTACGTTCAGCTTTATCAATAGCACCTTGTTGAGGGTAACGTTCGAAAACGCAGGGAGTTCGTCTGATGACCGGCTGATTGTTTCCAACATGCGGATTTCCCCCTCGAGCGTAAATTCTGCGGGAGAAATCATACGTTTTGGAGGTTCCGGATTGACCAATTACGGAGACTTGACAAGGCTTGCGGCAATCCGCGCCAACGCGTTGGCACCTCAGGCATTTACCAACAGCTACACTCAGTTTAACGCTTTTGGCTCCAGTGTTGGCATCAACAGCGTTGTTACTTCTATTCCAGACAACTTTCTCGATCAAAATCTGAATAATAGAAATGTCATCAGGTTGATTCCGAAAATTACCCCCTCGAACGATTACAACGCCAGTTTCTTCAGCGGGGCAGGCGTGACTGACGATGTGCTTAACCTGAGCGGGGTAACGAAGAATGTGGCTTTTGACATTACCATGACCCGCACCGATTTGAACGGGTGTTTTTTGAGTCAGAAAGAACAGTATTTGGTATATGACAACACCAAAATCATTCCGAAACTGACAGTCGATGTGTTTGGCCCTAAGCAAGCTGCCGCCAATCCTAACTATAAAACACCACAGGATGTTGACGCCCCCGGCAAAAGTGCGCCCGTGAACAAATCGGCACAAACATTGGCGGCTAAAGATATTGCGGGCTACACCATGGAAGAGATGGTGCTGAAGATTCCAAAAGAAATAACAACATTTTCCAAAACGCCCACCCGTGAGTCACAAATCATCCAAGGTGCCACATGGCAAGCGCAGTTGGATAATGTGTTAGTACAAGAAGGTCCTACCAGAAACAACGCGAATGGAACCATAGAGAGAGACTACAAATGGGACTTCTCGCCTATCTTGAATGCAAAAAGAGTACCCGGGGGGGTAGATAAAGACCCATACGTACATTTTTTGGCAACTTCACCCCAAGGCCAAACATACTACGAGGGAGGGTCACTCGGTAGCGTTGATTTCATAGGTAAATTCCGTAACAATGCAGATTTGTTGGTGTTTCAACCGTTGGTGCAGCGCATCGAACTATTTGTGCCGGCTGTTCCGGTTGTTGAAGTGACTGGTCAGTCATATAAAAAACCCGCCACCGGCACAAAGCCGCCAGTCTACGTGTATTGTGAACAAGGGCCCAGTATTTTATTCAACGGATTTCCGGCAGCCTCACCGGGAAAGTCAAAGGCATACTACAGCATCTACGACAGCGCACTAAATACGCTGCTCTATGACGGTAAGAACCCGGGCGGCAACGTGAACAAGGGATTCACAGACAACGCCAACAGTAACGGCACGTCCACGCTGGTGCCAAACTTTGGACCGTACTTCGTGAATGGATATAAAACATTGCGAGTGACCTACACCTATCAGGATGACAACTCTCCGGCCATTGGAGTGGGTGAAATATTCATACAAATTGCACCCAACCCGCTCGCCAACTTTAAATTCAAGTCCACACCGGGCGTTAACGCGCCAAACGCCTTTAATGACAAGTCCATTTGTTCGGGCAACCTGATCGAGTTTGACGCGGGCGAATCCACAGTAGGCGGCAATTCGGTAGTGCCAACCAAGTATACATACACGTGGAATTTTGATAACTCAAAGGCTAGCAACCCGCCTGCGGCCACGGGGGTGGCCGCCAGCAAGCCAACACACACGTTCACAGATGTGCGAAACTACAATGTGTCGCTCAGCATGATCTCTGATGTAGGTTGTCCATCTATCCCGATGGTGTTAAGCGGACCCCAGACCACCACACCGGGCCCCAAAGTCATTCCAGTAAAAGTGGGCGACATACCGGTGGTTGATTTTTCGTTCAAAAACAACTGCGTAGGTGACAATATTGAGTTTACGGATATGTCCTCTACAGATGTGGGCTCGTCAACCAAAGCAAGGTTCAAATGGGAGTTTGGTAACGGTAACAATAAGGTGGGTTTTAACCCCGCCAACCAACCGAATGTCGCGCCCAATATATTTGAAAATTTTGAGCAGACCCCATCTGCCCTTGTTGTTACCAATACATACACGCAACCCAATGTTTATACTGTAAAACTCACCACCACCACCAACGTGGGGTGTTCCAATTCCAGAGAAAAGCAGATCGCAATATTGCCGTTGAAGACGGCAACGGCCGGAGCAGAATTCTCGGAGTTTTTTGACACGGACAATGGCGGGTGGCAAGCGTTGGATCTGTCGCAACCTATTCCACAGCCCGGTGGAAATTCATCCTGGACGTACAACCATGCTTCTGCAATCGGAAAATGGAGCACGCCATCGTACAAACCAAATGAGCGATCTGCGCTGTACTCTGCTTGCCTGGATTTAACAAACGTACCCAGGCCTGTGATTTCCTTCAGAACAGACATTGGCTTGGCAACCGGTGAGGGGTTGGTGCTGCAGTACTCGAAAGATAACCTGAACATTTTTGACCCGGCAAAGGGCTGGGAAGTATTGGGCACAACAATAGACGATATCTCCCCTGGTTTAGACTGGTACAACGCCAAAGCATTGCCTTCAAACCCGGGCATAGGCTACACCAATTCAAAAAATGCTTCAGGCTACGGCTGGGCCGGAGCGCTGGGAAAAATAGCGCCAAAGCATAAAGTGGAAGACATCACAGGTACTACCGGTCTTCCGAACTCACGCGTCATTGTAAGATTTGCGCTTGCTGCCCTCAATGCGGGTGGCAGCGGAATAAAGATTGACAGTATCCGTGTGGGAAGCCGCACGCGCACCGTTTTGTTCGAAAATTTTACCACTACAAACGGGGGGGCAAATGCAACCGTCAATGCCAATTTGAAAACAGAAGCAGATTTCATCACGAAATTCACCAAGGATAATATCAATAGCACGCAACTGGTGAACGTCAACTACTTCGTTGATTTTCTGGGCAAAGATCCGTTTAACAGCGATAACCCGGCCGACCCAAGCTCCAGAGCGTTGTTCTACAATGTGAGCCGGGTACCCTACGCTTATCTTGACGGGAAACACGGGCAAAGGAATGGATCAGACTTGTTCAAAGACTGGGGGAAGGCCGCCTATGACTTACAAACACTTGAGTTGGCAAACGCTGACTTTACACCAACCGGCCCGCAGGTGACCACCGTCACCCCTGTTGGCAAAACAGTAGAAGTTGAGGTGTACGTGAAACCGACCCGCGATCTGCCCTCTTCTACTCGGTTGTTTGTGGGGATTCTCGAGAAAT
>DHLV01000068.1:10810-14309 GCA_002405445.1 Flammeovirgaceae bacterium UBA4659
TCTACTCGGTTGTTTGTGGGCATTCTCGAGAAATCGATTCCGATCGCAAAACTGAGGGAAAAACAGCCCGGTGCGGCTGTCACCACCGGAGAAACAGAGTTCAACTATGTGCTGAAAAAGATGCTGCCGAACGCACTGGGAACACGTTATCCAAAGCAAACCTTTAAGCGCGATGTGTTGGTGAGGCTTGCACCGGACGGCAAAGTGGGAGGCACAGAAAAGTTTAAGTGGGAATCAGAAAAGCTTTACACCGATTCCATGTCGGTGGTCCTTTTCCTGCAAGATTCATTAGGTACGGTTTATCAGGCTGAGTTGTTCAACAAGCTGAAGGCGCCCGAGTTGATCACCGGCTCTGAAGCGATTTCGGCTGATCAGGTGTCAATCTACCCCAACCCTACCGATCAGGAGTTTACCATTCAGTTGCCGGCAAACCTTGCGGCAGACGCAACGGTGTTAATGATCGATCAGGTAGGACGGACGTTTGATTCAGGCATCTTCAGCGCTGGACGAAATGCCAAAACCATCAGCACCGGTGGCCTGGCAGCCGGTGTGTATGTGGTGGAAATCCGCGCATCGGATGGTACGCTGGTGAGAAAGAAAGTGGTGGTGGCGAGGTGAGATTAGACGTACGATGTTAGACGTTAGAAGTAAGATGCTAGACGTAAGAAATCAAATTTCGAGCCTCTAAGCCTCTCACTTCTAACTTTTTGAGTCCCCTTTTTTTCATAAGATTTGACAATGGCAAAGTCACTTCTTGCTCGAATTACCACAGACCCCCACAAGTGCGGAGGAAAGCCGTGCATTCGAGGTATGCGAATTCGCGTAGTCGATGTCTTAGAATTGCTGGTGGCTGGCCTCACTGCTCACCAGATTGTATCTGAAGAGTTGCCAGATCTCGAGGGGCGGGCATCACGGATTGTTTGATGTATGCGGCAAGCCAGGTCAATCACCCCGTGTTGGTGGCGGCCTAACAATGCTCTTGTTGGACGTCTATCTCTCTCCTTTCATCACTCATTGGGTCGAAAAAAGATTTTCAACTCCTTGCCAATTATTTCATCACTTGAAATGGCAAACCCTTAGTGATAAAGAGGCATTTATGAAGGCCAAGGAAATGAATGCTGTGGTTCTAACAAATGACGAAGATTTTGTTGCACTGGTAAGGATCCTTCAGGCTCCACCGAAAGTGATTTGGTTGACATGCGGTGATACGTCTCATAAAAGGCTAAAGGAAATCTTCGTACTCAGGCTTCAGCAGGCCATAGAACTACGAAATACAAACGACTTAGTTGAAATCAGTGACTAGATCAACGAAGAAGTTATGTTCAAGTTTCAGGGTTCGAACTTCGAACCACGAACATCGAGCTTCGACAACTTCGAATCAGGCAATGTCAATATGGTAAACATCCGTATCATTTCTGCGGATGCTGCGCACCACAAAACCACCTGGTTGGGGTATTTCTTCAACCAAGTCAAACACCTGCACTGATTTGGGCAGACCTCCAAAAATCAGCAAAAAAGTAAAATCGCCTTTCGGGATCATCGTCCATTGCGGGGCATAAGAAATATTCTCGGCATGCACCAACTGCGAGCGCGTGGTGGTTTGGGGGTCAATCAAAAAAGTGGTGCGCCAAATACGAATCAACATATCATCCGAAGGATTATCGAAATGGCAATGCACGTACACAAACGAGTCTTCGAGCAGTTGCGGATCGATTGACTCCAACGTTTCAACACCTACCACCGGTTTTACCAGAGGGCGCTCTTTTTCAATGGCAAAACGTATCGTCATTTGCGCGAAGTTTTTGGAAACCATGGGAAAAACGCTGGCGTGTTAGTCATATAATCTTCATAGCCGGGCTTTTGTTTTTTGAGTGCTTGCTCCAGCAGCGCCACACCCGAAACCTTCAACAACAACCAGGTCATCAACACCGAACTTAGTATTGGCCAATAACTGCCCGCTGCTACCGAAAACAAACCAAAACTCCACCACACGCACGCATCGCCAAAGTAGTTAGGGTGCCGCGTGTACTTCCAAACACCGCTGGTTAGCAGCTTACCTTTGTTGCTTTCATTCGACTTGAATTTCATCAATTGATAGTCGCCCAACGCCTCAAATAAAAAACCGATCAACCATACAATACACGCTATCACATCAATCAAATTGCATGGCTGCGGACTGAACTGAACAAATAGCAACGGAGCAGAAATAAGCCACAACAAAACACCCTGAAGCAAAAACACTTGAAAAAAACTAAACCACCAATAGCGGTGCGCTCCAAATTGGTTTCTGAACTGTTGGTAACGGTAATCTTCGGGCTTGCCCCAATTTCGCCAAAACAAGTACACGAACAACCGCAGTCCCCAAACAGCACACAGCACTAGCACCACTGACTTTCGAATATCGTCTCCGCTCCCATTCAAAAAATAGTAGATAGCCACAAGCACAAAACCCAAACCCCAAAAAGGATCGACAATACCGGCATTGGTCAGCCGCACGCTGACTGCCCAAACCCAGGTGAGCATCACCATCACGCAAACAAAGCCCATTCCATAGGTCAACCAAATAGCATCCATTGCAGCTCAAAGTTCACTAATTCCCACTCGTGGTTCAACCCTCCGCACTCACATTTTTAGTACATTCGTGTTTTACACATTGCATGAGCACACTCATTATAAACAGCCACGCAGCGTTTGAGAGGTTTCTTGGCAAAGAACTGGGCGTTTCGGATTGGCATCGAATCACGCAACCCCAAATCAATCAGTTTGCAGATGCCACACTTGATCATCAATGGATTCACATAGACACTACGCGTGCTGCTGAAAGTCCTTTCAAAAGCACCATCGCCCACGGCTACCTCACACTATCACTGGTGCCGCACCTGTGGGACCAAATTGCAGAATTTCGAAACATCAAAATGATGGTGAACTACGGCATCGAAAAATTCAAGTTCAACCAGCCAGTATTGGTAAATCAAGAGGTGCGTTTGCGCGCCAAGTTACATTCTATTATTAGCCTGAGGGGCATTACCAAATTTGAGGTAGACGTTACGCTCGAAATCAAAGACAATGCATAACCGGCATTCAATGGAATTTTGGTTTTTTTGTACCACTTCAATCAATAGGGGTCAAAGCAGCTCGCAGCGATCACACGACCGAAAACTAAATGAAAGACTACAAGAAATATTTTATCATTAGCGCACCACCCAGCGATGTGTATTTGGCGCTCACCAATCCATTAACCATTCATCTGTGGTCGGGTGAAGAAGCGGTGATGAGCACCGAGCCGGGGAGCGAATTTAGTTTATGGGAAGGTTCCATTGTGGGCAAGAACTTGGAATTTGAAGAAAATAAAAAGATCGTTCAACAATGGTATTTCGAAGGACAGGAAGAGCCCTCTATTGTAACCATCAAATTGCATGAAGACAAGAAAGGAACTTCAGTCGAACTGCGCCACAGCAACATTCCCGATGAGGCATATGACGACATCGTAGAAGGTTGG
>DHLV01000299.1:0-4421 GCA_002405445.1 Flammeovirgaceae bacterium UBA4659
AATTGTTTCTTGCGCGATGAGGTTGTTGGTAGCGCGAATGCCTTTTTCTCGTTCGCTTTCCAGTGATTTTTTCAATTCTGCCAACTGGTCGGCTGCAAGCTTGTTTTTTTCCTGCTCGGCAATGAGGCGCGTTTTCAGTTCTTGCAGTGCAACGGAATTAGTATTTCGGCTGATGAGCCAGCCCACCAAACCGCCCACCAGCAATCCCAAAATGATGTAGAGAATCTCCATTCAAGCAAAGGTAATTAAAACCCGGTCGATGTCGGTGAAAGCCATGCCAGATAGTTCATGCAAATGACCGGTGCCGGAGTGAATCCCGTGGGGGCATACACTCCGTTGCAAGTAGAGTAGTATCTGACAAGGGTTGAAACGGCCCGCTTCTGGCATTGTGGCGCGTTTGCAAGGTGAATGGGGTTGGCCGGGGCCACCGGCCTGATGCCCTCGCCCATTTGCTGAAGTGCAGGCATCGAAAGAAATGCAATTGAGCAAATATGTTAAACAAACCTGCCCAACACAAGGATTTTTCTGGTTTTCAGTCATCGGTATTGACTTGATTTTAACACCTATTCTTATATTTGTAGTCCTTAAAAGGTTTGAAATAACAATATGCTAATCATTACTTCTATTGTGGCCTTTACTGCGGTGATTTTGCTGTTGGTGGCCTTATTGATTTTTGCTCAGAAAAAGTTGGTTCAATCGGGGCCGGTGAAGATTGTAATCAATGGCGAAAAAACAATTACGGTTTCGGCCGGAAGCTCACTGTTGAGCACGTTGGCGAATGAGAAGATATTTCTGCCATCGGCCTGTGGTGGCGGTGGTACCTGTGCCATGTGCAAGTGCGTGGTAGAATCGGGCGGTGGAGACGTATTGCCTACTGAAGTAGGTCACTTAAGCCGTGCCGAACAAAAAGAGCACGTGCGTTTGGGCTGCCAGGTAAAGGTGAAGCAAGATTTGAACATACGCATACCCGAAGAAATTTTTGGAATTAAAAAGTGGGAGTGCGAAGTGGTGAGCAACTACAACGTATCTACTTTTATTAAGGAGTTTGTGGTGAAGTTGCCTCCGGGCGAAACACTGAAGTTTGAGGCCGGGGGTTACATCCAAATAGATGTGCCCGCCATCAGCGTGGATTTCAAAACGATGGACATCACTCCGCACCCCGAGTTGGGCCATTCAAGCAAAGACGTGTTCAAGGGAGATTGGGACAAGTTTAAGCTGTGGGATTTGAAGATGAAAAACGAGGAGCCGATTTTTCGTGCATACTCAATGGCTAACCACCCCGCAGAAGGTAATATCATTATGCTGAACATTCGCATTGCCACTCCACCGTGGGACAGGGCAAACAACAAGTGGATGGATGTGAACCCGGGTATTTGCTCTTCATACGTGTTTTCGCGAAAGCCGGGCGATAAAGTAACTATTTCCGGCCCTTACGGTGAGTTCCACATCAATAAAACCCAGCGCGAAATGGTGTATATCGGAGGCGGTGCCGGTATGGCTCCGCTGCGTGCACAAATCTTCCATTTGTTCCACACAGAAAAAACTAACCGCAAGGTGTCATATTGGTACGGTGGGCGTTCGAAGAAGGAATTGTTTTACGTGGATCACTTCCGCAAGATCGAGCAAGAGTTCCCGAACTTTCAGTTCCACATCGGTTTGTCTGAGCCCCTCCCCGAGGATAATTGGAAAGTAAAAAGCAGTCTGGACGACCGTGAAGCCGATGGCTACCTGGGCTTCATCCATAAATGTTTGTACGATAATTATCTGGGCAAGCATCCCTCGCCCGAGGATATTGAATATTATTTATGTGGCCCCCCTTTAATGAATGCGGCCGTGCTGAAGATGCTGGACGATATGGGTATTCCGAAAGAGAACATCCGCTTTGACGACTTTGGCGGATAACCCACTTTGAGTAGACCAACACAAGAAAACCTCTGCAAAGAGGTTTTCTTGTGTTGGTCGGATTCTAAATTCTGAGCGACTAAGCAAGAATGAGCATCTAGATCAAGATAAAATGTTTTGCGTTGATGAAGGTTTTAAAAGAAGAACCTCGAGCGAAGAATCTCAATTGACTTGGAATTTTCTTTCATGAGGGGTCCTTCGCGCAACAAAACATCTTTTTGTTGACCAGTTTAAAGTTTGGCGCTCAGGATTGATTAAAAGATTTTTAGTTTACCTAAGAATCCGGAACCTTAACGAGCAATTCGCAGATGCTTCCAGTTGCCTTCGTCTATATCCTTACCAACAAAATCAACACGGTGCTCTATGTGGGCATGACCACTGACCTTCGCACTAGGCTTTGGGAGCATCGGGAGAAGGTAAACCCGAAAAGCTTCACGGCTCGTTACAATGTGAGCAAATTGATTTACTATGAACCTTATCAGTCAGTTGAAGAAGCGGTTGAGCGGGAGCGTTTCATCAAAGGCAAGACGAGGAAGTGGAAAGCGGATTTAGTGGCTACAATGAATCCTAACTGGAACGATCTGACAGTGGAAATCCGGTAGGCGAGATCCTTCGCGCTATCAACAAACTTAATAAACAAAGGTTACTAGTTGAGCGCTCAGGATTGGCAGTCACATTTTTATTTTGAGGCTCGGCTGCGTTTTTCTTACTTTCGTTACAAAATCATTGCATGGATTTAACCATTCTATTCTCACCCATCCCCGAGCTGATTTATTCGCAGCCTTATCCTCATAACTCGTTCTTTAAAAATATTCGGGCCTACACCGAAAAAATGCCGCACTACAAAGATGCGCACATCGCCATCATTGGTGTGAAAGAAGAGCGGGGCACAAGCAACAACCATGGCAGCAGCAAAGGCCCAGATGAAATCAGGAAGAAACTGTATGCGTTAAAAAAAGGAACGGGCGCTTACCGAATTGTTGATTTGGGTAACCTGAACAATGGCATTGACCTGGATGAAACCTATACCCGCTTGAGCGAGGTATGCCGCATGTTGCTGGAAAGCAATGTGCTTCCATTGATACTGGGCGGCACGCACGACCTTGACTATGGCCAGTACCGCGGCTACGAAGAAATGGAGAAGCTCGTCAGCCTGCTGAATGTGGATGCATTTTTGGATTTGGATGACTCGAAGGAGATGAATGCTTCGAGTAAACACATTCACAAAATATTGCTGCACGAACCCAACTACCTATTGAGTTATACGCACTTGGCGCACCAGACTTATTTGATTGATGCACAGGCGGCATCCATTTTGGAGAAACTCTATTTCGAAGCGTTCCGCATTGGGCAGATGCGCACCAACTTTGCTGAGATGGAACCAGCCATTCGCAATTCAGATATACTTTCATTTGACGTGACCGCGATTAAGTCGGCCGATGCACCGGGTAATGCCAATGCCCAACCGTTTGGCTTGACGGGCGAAGAAGCATGCCAGATTTGTTGGTATGCCGGGCTTAACGAAAAATTGAGTTCGGCCGGGTTTTACGAGTACAATCCTGATGTGGATGATGCACACAAAAAAACAGCCTCGGTAATTGCAACGATGATTTGGTACTTTATTGAGGGCTATTATCACCGCAAAGGCGATACGAGTTTTAGGAGCAATGATTTTTTAAAGTATGTGGTGTCCATGCCGGTTGAACCGGAGACGATCACTTTTTATAAAAGCAAAGTGACTGAGAAGTGGTGGATGGAAGTAGCCTATCACCGCCCTGGTGCCCGTTATGCTCGCAACACCATGGTGCCTTGTAGCTACAACGATTATTTAGTCGCCAGTAAGGGCGAAATTCCAGAAAGGTATATTTCTGCTTTGGGTAAATTGAGTTGATCTCAATCATCCTCTCTGTCCAGACGGGTTTTCACAAAAGCCGCATGCCGCGGAGCCGGGCACTTTTTTCCATCTCCTTTGATGGCTGCCCACAGCACTTCGTTGAACTCATCATCTGGTATACTATCTTCTTTGCGGAAATTGAATTTCTCGCTCTTGCGCTGCCATTCGTTAACGGCCACATTTCGATCAAATAAATTCATTTCAGGCACATGCGATTGAAAAGGTGTATGATTTACTTCTGATGTAAAACTCCTCCACAGTGTTTCGGCAGCGGCATCGTATTGGCTCATCGGTGGTAAGCCCAAAATCATTTCAATAGTGTGCAACACCGATGCCGTGGAGTACATGGTGTGGTCAATGTGCTTTCGTTTTACAAAACCACCGGCCACATACAACGTGCTTCGATGTGCGTCCACGTGATCAGGGCCGTTTTGGGCATCGTCCTCCAGAATAAAAATGGCAGTCTCCTTCCAGATTTTGCTTTTTGAGAGATACTCAACAAACAAGCCTACTGCATAATCATTGTCGGCCACATGCGCTTGTGGCGTGGGGCGGCCGAGTCGCAACCCTTCGGTGTGGTCGTTGATGAATCGAAGTGTATTCAATTGCGGCACTTGATTTCGCG
>DHLV01000299.1:4768-4999 GCA_002405445.1 Flammeovirgaceae bacterium UBA4659
CTCCCAAGCTCCAATTGTGGCCATCGGCACTCACTTCGCCATTCACATAGAAATTGTCGTACAAAACAAATTCATTCACCAACGCATGCTGGTTGGGCGTATTCTTTTTCCCAAACAAAAGCAGCGTGGTGTCACCATTGCCGCCAGGCACATCACCTAATAACTGGTCGTAGGTTAAGTTTTCTATGATAACATAAAAGACATATTTGATGGGAGAGCTTTCGACCAGTT
>DHLV01000227.1:0-1196 GCA_002405445.1 Flammeovirgaceae bacterium UBA4659
CTGAGTACCGATGATAATGGCATCATCTTCGGGGAAGATTTATCGGATGTGGACTACCGCAAGAGTAAACTCACGGTAACCCATCTTAACCTGTCACTCGTGCCGGTTCTGGATTTTGGCAACGGGCGTCACAAGCCCACGTTCTTCAACGACACCGACTCCCGGAGCTTTCGGATAGGCGTAGGCGGCTACCTGGGTTACCGCCTGGACAGCTACACGAAACAGACCTATTTTGAAAATGGTGATCGCAGACGAAACCATGAGCACGACAGCTACTACCTCAATCCGCTCCGCTATGGTGTGCGGTTGCAGCTCGGCTTTGGCGACTCCGAAATTTTTGTGAACTACGATTTGAACGAACTGTTCGAAGAAAACAAAGGGCCAAAAGTAAACGCCTTAACGTTTGGTGTCAGCTTTTGACGTAGCCCAAAACATTGGAAAAATAGAAAAAATCCCAACAATTTTGGGACGTTTTCTTTTCCAAGAAGCCGGGCAAACATAGCTTGATTTCTTATCTATAGTATCCGGTCGCTTTTCAGTTTTTTATAGATACTCAACGCGGTTTTCTCAGCAAAAAGTGACGGGCCAAAAGAGCTTGTTGTTGTGAATTCTGCTTTCCAAACCTCTCTCTTCGACTTCAAATCCGTTCCCGAAATCACATACGTAGACGACACTGGGCCAAAATCACCCATACTGATACGAGTTGGCCTCAGGATCAAAACCAGGTCTTTGTTATCAAGGGCGACTGCCGCGCTGACTTTCCTATCGACCTCGTCAACCGAATTCAACTTTAGCTGGCTGCTGTTCTGCTCCACTAGTGATACCTGCACTTTCTGATTGTTTGCTTTAAAAACCTCCCCTATTTTATCCTTTAACAAACTGGAGAAGTTTCGCGCCTCTTCGACATCATATAAGATTAAAACCAAAGGATTAGAATACGGGGCTGTCAATGACCTGTCTACAACCGATTGAATCTTAACGCCACAGCCCATCACAGAGCAAGCGAAAACTGCAATTAGGTATTTTCTCATCAGCAACTTTAAGTTTACAATTTCGATAGGTCATAAAATTTACCGCAAATCAAGATCGTGCAACACCATCTGGCGCTGGTCCGGTTTCAGTTCAAGTTCGCGGCAGGCGCGTGCGCGCGTTGGCCACAAGAAGAAGAACAGCAATAAAACCGCAGTTGCGGGCAG
>DHLV01000227.1:1436-5203 GCA_002405445.1 Flammeovirgaceae bacterium UBA4659
CGGAAAAAAACAGGCTGTGCGTAGCGCTCCAGTTTCAGTCCAAGGCTGAACTCCCGCCTGATAACCCGGATCTGTTGTGGAACATACCACGCATTAACGAGCGTTAGTTCTGAGAGAGCCAATGCCGTTATCACCCCAAACACAAACATCACGGCATCACCCTCCACAATCGGCTGCAAGTCGCGCAGAAATTCGGCCGCACCAATGCCGGCAACTGCAAACGTTACCAATACAGTTGCTCGGTTACTTAACCGATAGAAGTACTCCCGAATGGAAAGGAATTTCATGTGTTCATCATCTGGGTTGTCAAATTTAATCGTTTACTTTGACGTCAGAGAAGTGGAACGAATGGAAACTGTGGTTAATCTTTCGCGCAAAGAACAAGTAATCCGCAAAGCGGCCGAGCTTTTCCGCGAAAAAGGATATGCAGCCTCGTCCATGCGCGACCTGGCGCAAATGCTGGGCATTGAGGCGGCCAGCCTGTACTCGCACATCAAATCAAAAGAAGAAATTCTGCAGAGCCTGTGCTTTGATATGGCCGCGGAATTCCGAAAGTCGCTGCAGGACGTAGAAAAAATGAAGGTAACAGCGGGTGAAAAGCTCAAACTGGGCATTATTGGTCATATAAAGGTGATGGCCAAAGACCTGGTGGCGGCAGCCGTATTCATGAATGAACACCGGCACCTGAGTCAACCCTACCTGCGCGAGTTTCTGTTGCTGCGCATCAACTACATCAACCGGTTCAAAACGATCATTGAAGAAGGCATTGCCACGGGCGAATTCAAGGAAAACATCGATACCAAACTGGCCGTTATGACGCTGTTTTCATCCTTAAACTGGATGCCGATGTGGTACGACCCGGATGGCAACATTGTGCCCACCGATTTAGGTGAACAATTGGCCGACATGCTGATTAACGGTTTGCGTAAACAAAAGCTCTGATTCTTGTTTTGGTTTTTTAAAATCCCCTAACAGTAGTTAGTTTTGGGGTCTAAAACCTATTGTTATGTACGGAGGTGGAAATACGTTTGACGGAATCAAGACCGACAGTGTGGCCCAGGAAGATCCGGCAAAACTAGCCGAGTTTGAGGCGCGCATTGCCCGGGGCGAAAAAATTGAGCCCACCGACTGGATGCCACAACTCTACCGGAAGCAACTCATTCGCATGATTGAGCAGCATGCGCACAGCGAAATTATCGGAGCGTTACCGGAGGGCACGTGGATCACCCGCGCACCGGGGTTCAGACGCAAAATGGCGCTGATGGCGAAGGTGCAGGACGAAGTAGGCCACGCCCAGTTATTGTACAGTGCGGCTGAAACCCTCGGCAAGAGTCGCGAGAAAATGATCGAAGATTTGCTGAGCGGCAAATCCAAATACTCCAACATCTTCAACTACCCCACCTTAACCTGGGCCGATTGCTGTTTCATCTCCTGGCTTGTGGACGCGGGCGCCATTGTGAACCAACTCGCCAATGCCAAGGGAAGCTACGGCCCGTATTGCCGCGCCCTTGATCGCATCTGTGCCGAAGAATCGTTTCACCTCAAATACGGCCACCATTGCGTGATCTACCTGGCCTCCGGCACGGCCAAACAGCGCGCCATGTTTCAGGACGCCCTCAACCGCTGGTGGGCGCCCATGATGCACTTCTTCGGGCCCTCCGACAAAATCTCGGCCCACACCGAAGTGTTGATGAGGTGGAAAGTGAAGATGGCTACCAACGATGACATGCGTAACCAGTTCCTGGATATGTATGTGCCCAAGATCTGGGAATTGGGCTTCACCATTCCGGATTCCAACCTGAAGAAGAATGCCGAAACCGGCAAGTGGAACTACACCGAGCCCGATTGGGAAGAATTCAAGCGCGTAATCAATGGCGATGGCCCCTGCAATAAAGAACGCCTCGAAGTGAGACGCATTGCGGAAGAACGCGGCCAGTGGGTGCGCGAAGCCCTCAAGTCGCCCAAAACGGCTTATGTAACTCCTTTGGCGTAGTCGTCAGTGTGGTGACGAGATTCTGAAATAGTAAATCAAAAATCTAAAGTTGAATTCCCTCGATCCCCGTGTTAACCGACTTCCGGCCACAGGCCAGCCGGGCGAGGTTTTTCCGAAAGCTGCACTCGATCAGCTCGGCACGTTCGAGGTGTTTGTGCAACCGAAAGACGGTAAGGCCTTTCAGCATGAGGGCATTGTGCATGCCGCCAACCGCGATCTTGCTTTTGTACTGGCGAAAGAAGCGTTCACCCGCAGATTTCTGTGTACGTCCCTGTTTGTGGCTGACACCCGCCACGTGTACGTCTCCCCCACCACCGAAGGCAATACCAGCGCCATGGATCAACTGGCGGAAGTGATCAACCAGCCCGGCACTGCTGAGGCTTACGACATTTTTGTGCTGCCCAAACGGGGCAAACAGCATGTGCACGTGGGCCAGGTGCAGGCGGTACTTCCACAGGAAGCCATGTGGAAAGCCAAACAGCTCAACCTGCATCAGGGCAAGGTGGTGTACAACGTGTGGGCCATTCGCACGGCCGACATCCGCTTCACCACCGAGGAAGAAAAAGATTTGTGGCTCACCCTGCCGGAAAAGAAATTCCGCGATGCCTCGGATTATAAGGGGGGCGACAAGTTGAAAGAATTTTTGGAGCGAAGTAAAACCACGTGAACTGGAAGGGGCAGCAACGGGCGCTGGAACTACTGGCTGTGGCGGCCATGGTAACCGGCATTATTCAAATGTACCGGAGCCACGACCCGCAGCGCTATTGGATTTACGGAGGCTTTGCGCTGGTGGGCACCGCCAAATTATGGGAAGCCGTAAACATGCACGACCCTTCGTTTAAGATTCTGAAAATGATTTTATGTCTATTGATACTGGTATTGTGCGCGTTGCACCTGGCTATCGGCATTAAAACGCTGAACTATATTCTGGTGCCGCTGTTGTTTTACTACGTGCTGCACTATCGCTTACGATTTAAACAAACCGGCTCATGAGCAACCTGGCACTGAAAGAACTCCTGTATAAAATGGCCGATGATCTGCTGGTGTTCGGGCACCGCAATTCCGAGTGGACCGGCTTTGGCCCGTTATTGGAAGAAGACATCGCCTTCTCCTCCATGGCCCAGGACAAGATCGGGCAAAGCCAGGCACTTTACCAGTTGCTGCACCAATTGGGCGAGCAGGAACCGGATACCGTAGCCTTTACGCGTAATGCGAACCAGTTTCACAATTGCACACTAGTGGAGCTGCCCAACCGCGAGTATGACTTCAGCCTGGTGCGGCATTTTCTGTTCGATACGGCCGATGCCCTGCGTTGGCAAATGCTGATGCAGTGCTCCTACACACCCCTGGCACAACTGGCCGCGAAAGTGCGGGGCGAGCTGCGCTACCACACGCTGCATGCCAACACGTGGATCAAACAGCTGGGCAGCGCCACCGAAGAAAGTATCGGGCGGTTGCAGCAGTCACTGAACGAACTGGCGCCTTATGCCTTGGGCATGTTTGAGCGCTCACCCTACGAAGATCAGCTAATCGCAGATCAGATTTTTGAAGGCGAGAAAGCGCTGGAGGCGCGCTGGCAGCAAGCGATTGAGAAGACGCTGGCCCAAACCCAGTTGACTTCACCCGATTGGAAAATTCAAACCCCGCATTTGGGCGGACGCGTAGGTGAGCACACCGAACATTTGCAACCGCTGCTGGATGAGATGAGTGAAGTGTTCCGCATCGACCCGGGTGCGGAGTGGTGAGGCTTGATGCTGGATACTAGATGCTGGAT
>DHLV01000227.1:5344-8466 GCA_002405445.1 Flammeovirgaceae bacterium UBA4659
GCTGGATACTAGATGCTGGATACTGGATACTAGATGTTGGATAGTGGAAAACGTATTGGACCATTGAATGCTGAATTACTTTCCTGGCTCGAAGAGGTGAAAGACCCCGAGATACCCGTGCTGTCGCTGGTGGATATGGGGGTGATTACCCAAGCCGAGGTGGACGGCAGCGTGGCCCGTGTGGAGATGACGCCCACGTTTGTCGGTTGCCCGGCATTGGAAATTATGAAGCAGGAAGTGGAGCGAGTGATAACCCGGCACGGCTTCACACCCAAAGTCACCGTTTCGTTTCGCGAGCCCTGGAGCAGCGACAAGATGACGGAGAAGGGAAAGGCGGCATTAAAAAAATTCGGATTAGCTCCGCCCCCGGCATCTGCGCAGGTGTTTCACGATTTGGAAATACTGGAGAGTGCCACCTGCCCGCGCTGCAACGGCACGAACACCGAATTGAAAAACCCGTTTGGCCCCACGCTGTGCCGCGCCATTTACTATTGCCACACCTGCCACGAAGCCTTTGAGCAGTTTAAGCCGGTTTAGTTTTTTTCTCCGATGCTGATGTTGGCCGACTAGTCCGGCTCGTTCACCGAAAAAAACAGGGAAGGGACGAACGAGGAGCCGCGTGAGTTGTTGCGAGTGACTTCACCACCCAACGGCAGCCCAGCCGCCAAGCCCAAAATGCACAAAAGATATATCCGCGATTTTCGGCTTTTTTGGGCATTTTTTTGGGTTTTGTTTGCAAAAACGCCATATATAACATACATTCAATTGCATAAGCACACACGTTGTGCACAATACCGCGCGGACAGAGAAGGCAACGCACATTGGCACATTTGCATGCCACACATTCCTACGCGAGACCAAAGCAAGCAAAAGAGCCAATTCACCCAACGCTGGACAGACCGACTAAAAAAATATGAGTAAGGGACTAATTGAAAAGATAAAATTAACTCCGGACTTCGAGGACGGAAAGACTCATCAACTGTTCGAAAAAATCGGTGACATTAAAGAGCAGGGTTTCGTGACAAAGGAACAAGCAATACAAATTTTAAAATGGAAATCACCGAGACCACTGCGACACTATGAAACTAATTCCGACAAAGACTTCAGAGAAATTTCAAAATTAGCCTTCGAATCAAAAGAGGAAAAGGTGAGAATGCATATCCTGACAGCGCTCAACGGTGTAAATTATCCCGCTGCATCAGCCATACTAATGTTCTATGACCGAACACAATATCCAATTATTGACATTAGAGTTTGGAAACAACTTTACAAAGCTGGACTCATAACGACAAATGCTCGGGGACAAGGTTTTAGATTAAAAGAATGGGAGAAGTACTTGGAAATCATTCGAGCCTTCGCAAAAAGCACCAATCTAACGGCAAGACAAGTCGAAAAACGACTATTTGACATCGATAAAAATGAGCAGGTAGGTAATTTATACAAGACCCCGAAAAAGTGAAATATTTTGTGGACATTATTTGTCCATAAACCAAAGGTTATTAAATTTGGACAATAAATGTCCTGATAACGACCATGAAGAAATTCATTTCATTTGGGGAACATCTTAGAGCCTTAAGAGAGGAAATTTCTCTCTCCTTAAGAGAAGTGGCTGACGAAATCGGTATTGACCCTTCTCTTCTTGCAAAGATTGAGCGAAATGAACGACAGCCCACAAAACAACTCATCAAACAAATAGCCTCATTTTTTAAAACAGATGAAAAGGAATTACAGAACGAAATCCTAAGCGACCAGATTGCTTATAAAATTTTAGATGAAGAGGCAGACTTGACCATTCTTAAAGCAGCAGAAAAAAAAGTGTCGTACTATAAAACAATTCGCAATGGGTAAAACACTGACCAGAAATAAGGAGATTCCAACATTTTTTGGAGAAACTCAATTTAGTGGCGAACGTCAAATTGGTAATTTTGAGAACAACGTAAAGCCCACATTATTTTACAATCATCCACAAGGACAACTTTGGCAAGGTGATAGCTGAGAATGGCTCAAATCATTAGAGGATGAAAGTATTGATTTAGTTATCGCTGACCCTCCATATAACATTAAGAAAGCTGATTGGGACACTTTTGAAATCCAAGAACAGTACATCAAATTCTCAATGCAATGGATTGAACAAGCCGCAAGAGCTTTAAAGCCAACTGGAACACTTTTCATTTGCGGTTTTTCTGAAATTCTTGCAGACTTGAAACATCCTGCAACAAAATACTTTAAATCGTGCGTATGGATAATTTGGCATTATAAAAACAAAGCAAATCTTGGTAAAGACTGGGGAAGAAGCCACGAAAGTATTTTGCATTTCAGATAGACAAAAAACTTTACTTTTAATATTGACGAAATCCGTATTCCATACGGAGAACATACGCTTAGATACCCAAGTCACCCACAAGCCGAAACAAGTCAGTATGGTAACGGCAAAAACGGAAATCACATTTGGGAGCCTAATCCAATGGGTGCAAAACCCAAAGATGTAATGGAAATTCCCCAAGATATTATTGAGGTTCCAACGACATGCAACGGAATGCATGAAAAAACTCCGCACCCAACTCAAAAACCGGAAGAACTCATGAGAAAAATTATCTTGGCTTCTTCAAATGCTGGAGATACAATATTAGACCCATTCTGCGGTTCAGGAACAACTCCTACATGCGCTCAACAACTTAAGCGTAAGTGGTTAGCTTGTGACCTTTCACCAGAATATATAGATTGGGCAGTAAAGAGAATTGAATTAGTAGAAGATTGGAGTATAGAGAGATGGATTAAATATGACTTTGATAACCAAAAGAGAAGAAACGCAATAAGATGACTTTAAAAAAACTCGTTAGCAAAGCCAGAGACAAAAGTAATTTTGGGTCTCTTAAAGGTTACATTGAATTTTGTAGTGAATATCTGGACTACATTTCAGAAAATTTACAAGCTACCATAGTCTCCCAAAATGAAAATCACTATCGGTTTTACCAGTATAAAAGAGAGGGTAATTTTCAAATAACACGCCCCATAAACTCAAACTTGATGTATGACGCCAAGTCGTTCGCGAAGAAATCTAAGGAATATTTGAAGATTTTAAAGAGCATTAAAACTCTTGATAGGAAAGATAACGCTGTTCG
>DHLV01000181.1 GCA_002405445.1 Flammeovirgaceae bacterium UBA4659
CTGCCAAAAACACATTGCCGCGGGCGCAAAAAAGGTAGTGATGTCGGCACCAGCGAAAGACGACACCCCCACATTTGTAATGGGCGTGAACCATAAGAAATTGACCGCCCAGCATACCATTGTTTCTAATGCTTCTTGCACGACTAACTGCTTGGCACCTATTGCAAAAGTATTGAACGATAAGTTTGGTATTGTAGAAGGTTTGATGAGCACCGTGCATGCCGTTACGGCAACACAAAAAACAGTAGATGGTCCTTCAGCAAAAGATTGGAGAGGTGGGCGTGGCGCATATCAAAACATTATCCCTTCTTCTACCGGTGCCGCCAAAGCAGTAGGCTTGGTGTTGCCCGAATTGAAAGGCAAATTAACGGGTATGTCATTCCGCGTGCCTGTAGCTGACGTTTCGGTTGTCGATTTGACCGTGCGCCTAGACAAGCCCGCGACCTACGAGCAAGTGAAAGCAGCCATGAAGGAAGCAAGCGAAGGCGAATTGAAAGGTATTTTGGGCTACACCGAAGAAGATGTGGTATCGCAAGATTTCCTGGGCGATGCACGCACGTCTATTTTCGATGCCAAAGCCGGAATCGCGTTGAACGATAAGTTTGTAAAAGTAGTGAGCTGGTACGACAACGAGTGGGGCTACTCGTGCAAACTGATTGACTTGGTGCAGACGATGGCTACTTTGTAGATCACTGCCCGAGCAGTATCAGAAAGCCCGGCCTCAATGGCAGGGCTTCTTTGTTTCCGGTTGTTTGTGCGCGCACCCAAGGGTTTGGCCGGATCTCCAACATTTAAACCTGCATGTGTGTATCATCTGACTGCGAACGCAAACCGATTGACGATGTAAGAAAATCGTTGTGTTGTTTTCAAAATCGAGAAGCGTTTAGGCTTGACACCTTCTGGTTGAGCCGTTTTTGACGATCACTTCAACTTCTGCAGGCTTTCTCCGCGTGCACCCATATAAACACACAGGTGTAGTATTTCATCTTTTTTTGAAAGTAAGACTATCCGTTAAAACTTCAACTTTAACAAAATTTTGATCATCATGGAGACACACAGGGGATTATCAAACGTAAATGTGAAAAGCAGACTGAAGCAAGTAGCCGTGCTGATCGTTTTGATTTTGATCGGGTTTCTTGTTTCCAATTCACTGTAGCCGAAAAGTTTACAGCAACCCAAGGCGAAGCAGACACCCGAACTGACATGCTGAATGAGAGCCACCCGATAGATGTAAGCAACTCTACCCCACTCACAGAAATATATCTTGGTGCTTATCTGCATACATTAAAGAAAAGTACCGTTGATCAAAAAAAAATTTGACATCTACTTTTAATTACCGACATTTGACGCAGGGTGTTTGGTAAGGCCTCGGCACAGCAATGTGTCGGGGCTTTCTTTTTTGTGCGAAAATTCCGGGGTAACTTTACCCGATGACCTCTCAAGAAGTTTTTCTGGCACACCTCGCGCCCACTTCGCCTTACCCGTTCCTCATCACCGTTGAACGTGCCGAAGGTGTTTACCTCTACGGCTCAGATGGCAGACAATACATAGACATGATCTCAGGTATTGCAGTGAGCAACGTAGGGCATCGACACCCCAAAGTGGTGCAGGCCATCAAAGACCAACTCGAAAAACACATGCATGTAATGGTGTATGGCGAGTACATCCAGGCTACACCTACCCAATTGGCCGCAACATTGGCGGGGCTGCTGCCTGCGCCTCTCAATTGCAGCTACTTCGTCAACTCAGGGACAGAAGCAAATGAAGCAGCATTAAAGCTGGCAAAACGGGTGACGGGCAGAACTGAAATCATATCCTGTCACAAATCATACCACGGCAGCACGCATGGTTCGTTAAGTGTTTCGGGCAACGAAGTGAAGAAGCGTGCCTTTCGGCCATTACTACCTGACGTTCGGTTTATAGATTTCAACCGTGAAGAGGATCTGCAACATATTTCGCAGCGCACCGCCTGTGTCATCATGGAGACCGTGCAAGGAGATGCAGGTGTGCGAATACCATCTGCCGCTTACCTGCAAGCAGTACGAAAACGTTGCACCGACACAGGGGCACTATTGATTTTGGACGAAATACAATGCGGCATGGGGCGCACGGGTAAAATGTTTGCCTTTGAACATTTCGGTATAGTGCCGGATATTCTCACGCTTGCCAAAGCCTTTGGTGGCGGCTTGCCCATGGGTGCCTTCATCTCCAGCTACCAAAACATGCAAACGCTGACGCACAACCCCATGCTGGGCCACATTACCACATTTGGCGGTAACCCTGTTTGCTGTGCTGCTGCACTGGCAACGTTGCATGTGTTGGAACAAGAAGATCTTTTGACGCAGGCAGAAGTGAAGGGAAGGCTGATCGAGTCTTTGTTGTGCCACCCAAAAATTAAAGAGGTACGAAGGATAGGTTTAATGTTTGCCTTTGATTTTGACAGCGAGGAGCGCGTGAACAATATTGTAAATCGATGCAAACAAAACGGAGTGATCTGTTACTGGTTCCTGTCGCATCCCTACAGCTTTCGAATCGCCCCTCCGCTCACCATTACAGAAGAAGAAATCAGAAAAGCGTGTGCGGTGATTGTTGATGCAATTGAAAAATCGTAGTGAGCGTTGTAAAATGTAAAGCATAAACTTTTGTTATGGCAAATCAAGAATTGAGCAGGCGGAAATTTATTCAACTGACGGCCGCAGCTGCTGCCGTGCCGATGGCAGCTTTGGCCGCGAAGCCGGGCACCAGCGCGCCCCTCGTTATCTCCACCTGGAATTTCGGTTTCCAGGCCAACGAGGCAGCGTGGTCAATTCTGTCAAAAGGTGGCAAGGCGATTGATGCGGTGGAGGCCGGAGCACGCGTGCCCGAAGGCGATCCGAAAGAAACATCTGTCGGGTTAGGCGGCCTGCCTGACAGGGATGGACACGTCACCCTGGACGCGTGCATCATGGATGAGCATGGGAACATTGGCTCGGTTGCATGCCTTGAGTACATCGTACATCCTGTTTCGGTGGCTCGCAAGGTGATGGAGAAAACACCGCACGTGATGCTGGTGGGCGAAGGCGCCTTGCAGTTTGCACTTTCCAACGGCTTCAAAAAAGAAAACCTGCTGACAAAAGATTCTGAAAAAGCATGGAAAGAGTGGCTGAAGAAAAAAAAATATAAGCCTGTTGCCAACATTGAAAACCACGATACCATTGGCATATTGGCTTTAGATGCACATGGAGATCTAGCCGGAGCCTGCACCACCAGTGGTATGGCGTACAAGATGCGCGGCCGCGTGGGCGATTCGCCCATCATCGGTGCAGGGCTGTATGTCGACAATGAAGTTGGCGCGGCTACCTCTACCGGTGTGGGCGAAGAAGTGATTCGCATTGTTGGATGCCATTTGGTGGTGGAGTTAATGCGGCAAGGCCATTCTCCCGAGGCGGCATGCAAACTAGCGGTGGAGCGCATCATTCAAAAAAATCCTTCCAAGGCAAAAGAAATCCAAGTTGGTTTTTTGGCGCTGAACAAAAATGGTGATTATGGAGCTTTTTGTTTACAGAAGGGATTTACGTTTGCCGTCTATCAGCCGAGCGGCAATACGTTGAGTGATTCGAAAAGTATTTTTTAACTATTGCCCAGACATCGGACGGCTGATTGAATCCGCAAAAAGCGGTCGCGGTTGAAATTAATGTCATCATTGAATCTTACATGAAACTAGAAGTAGTCGTTTACAACATTGAATCTGCCCTGCGCGCGCAGCAAGGCGGAGCGGATCGCATTGAACTTTGCGACAATCCTGCTGAGGGAGGTACAACCCCTTCGTACGGAACCATTGAAGCGGTGCGCCAAAACATTAGTATGGATGTGTATGTGATGATCCGTCCGCGGGGTGGAGATTTTCTGTATTCCAATGATGAATTCCACAGCATGAAGCGCGACATCTACCAATGCCAAAAGATCAGCGTAGATGGAATTGTGTTGGGAATTTTAACACCTGAAGGCCGCATCGATAAAAAGCGGTGCAAAGAATTGATTGACATTGCACGACCATTGAAAGTGACTTGCCACCGTGCATTTGACATGACCCGTGATCCGTTTGAAGCATTAGAAGATTGTATTGAAATTGGATTTCATCGAATACTGACTTCCGGCCGACAGCCACAAGCGCTGCAAGGTGCCGACTTGATTGGGCAGTTGATTGAAAAAGCAAACGGCCGGATTGACATCATGCCTGGATCTGGCGTAAATGAAAACACTGTGCAAGAAATAGTACGCAAAACAAAGTGCCAAGAAATTCATTTCTCCGCCACCGCCTTCCGCGAGGGCGGAATGATTTACAAAAATGAAGCGATCACTGGAATGGGCTCAGATGAAGGAAGTGAATACAAATTGAGGACAGTGGATGCGGAGAGGGTGAAAAAAATAAGAGAGTTAACCAAATAGCTACTTCTATTCAAAAAAACGCAATCAAGAAATACCCACTTTGTAAAGGAATCGAGCCACTACATTATCTGTTGATTTACGATGTGCAGTTCTTCAAAACTTGACGCCAGTCAAAACCTATATCGTCTAAAAATCTCGAAATACCGCGACTCTTAACCTTTCTTTCTAGTCTCAGCGATTCGGTCCGTGGAGTTACTTGAGAAGCCCGAATTCTTATCCATGTCAATCCATTTTTAGTAGATTGAACCATGCCTGAGTTATGTCGTTCGATGCGGAGATCAAAGTTATCGGTTTGGCCGCAATAGAATTTCTCCGTTTTAAAACTGTAAAGGTGCAAACAGTAAAACTCATAAAAAACCCCGCGAACTGCGGGGCATTTTCTAAGTCGAGGTGATCCCGCTCGAAGCGGCGCGGCCTCCATGTTACTAACGTGATGCGCTAATCCTCCCGCGTTTCGCGGGACACCTCGATTCTAATTTCAACCCCAGCGTCAATCAGATAGCGTGAA
>DHLV01000140.1:0-750 GCA_002405445.1 Flammeovirgaceae bacterium UBA4659
AACAGACATCGCCACAAAAAATGCGTTGGTCGCGCCCATGAAGAACATTAAGATGATGACCACCAACACAAAACCGATAATGATCGTATTGATCAAATCGTGCAACGTGGTGCGCGTATTCTCTGATTGGTCTGCCGTGATGGTAATGTCCGTACCGGGCGGTAAAATATCTGCTTTAAAATTTTTGACCACCTCATTAATTTGATCCGATGCAATCACTAAGTTCTCACCGCTTCTTTTGATGACGTTGAGCGTGATCACATTCTTTCCATCAAGGCGCGCATAGCTTTCTTGCTCTTTGTGTGAGTCTCTGACTTCGGCAATATCTTTAAGATAAATCTTTCCGCCTCTGGTTGACCCGATGATGGTGTTGGCTATCTCTTCAGCCGAATTGAATTCACCATTCACCGTGAGTGACCGCTTCATACCTCCTACCGACAGTTGACCACCCGGTATGATCACGTTCTCGGAAGCAATCGCCTGCTGAACATCTTCCAGGCTAACGCCTGCGCTGCCCAGTTTGAACATATCGATGTTGATCTGGATTTCGCGGGTAAGTGCACCTACAATCTCTACTTTCCTGATTTGTTTAATGCTTTCAATGGCATCTTGCAGTTGCTCCGCATACTTCTTCAGCGTCTGTAGGTCATAGTCACCCGAAAGATTGATGTTCATAATGGGCTGAGCCGACAAGTCGATGTCGATCACTTGCGGATCTTCTTTTAGATCAGACGGAAGTTTTGACTTGGC
>DHLV01000140.1:869-7267 GCA_002405445.1 Flammeovirgaceae bacterium UBA4659
CTACAGCATCTTTCACATCTGTTTTTGCCTTGTCCACATTCACATCCGTTTGAAACTCGATGATGATGCTGGAAATGCTCTGCACCGAGCTGCTCTTGATCTTTTTAACCCCGGCAATAGCCTTGCATTCTTTTTCAATCTCTTTGGTGATCAGGTTTTCCATATCAGAGGGAGATGCTCCCACGTACACGGTGGTCACAATAATCTGAGGGAAAACAACTTCGGGGAAGTTCTCTTTGGGTAAGCTGATGTAAGTAAAAATACCTGCCAGGCAGATGATGACGGTGGCCACATAGATGCTCACCCGGTTGTCAATGGCCCAACTGGTGGGCTTAAATTCTTTTTCGAGGTCTTTCATGTGTTCGAAGTTAGAGGTACGAGGTTAGAGATTCGGAGATGAAAATCGAAACTCAAACACCGGACTTCGTTTTAAATTTTTAAAGGTTCTCCATCGTTTAAACCTTGGTAGCCGACTGTAATGATTTTGTCTCCCGCC
This sequence comes from Flammeovirgaceae bacterium UBA4659, assembly GCA_002405445.1. Lineage (GTDB taxonomy): Bacteria > Bacteroidota > Bacteroidia > Cytophagales > Cyclobacteriaceae > ELB16-189. Next base: position 1,366 of record DHLV01000140.1, read on the forward strand.
TTCAATCCGGTTACTTGGGCGGAGCTTCCGTAAACACCAATCAACTCCACTACATTCTTCTTTGCTTTCAGTGTACCCTGCCCACCCTCGGCAGTGTACACAATTTTTTGGCCGTTGATATCCTGCACGATGTTCACGGGCACTACCAGAGCCGAAGTTTCAGAATGAAATACGATTGTCAACTCGCCTGTCATGTTAGGGCGAAAATCATTCGAGCTCGCCAAAGCAACTTCCACCGGAAAAGTTCTTGACAACTGATTGATGGTTCTGCCAACAAAAGTGATTTGAGCATTCACAGTTTTATTGATCTCGCCAAACTTCACTGCCACCTTATTGCCTTTTTTGATTTCGTTGATATACGCCTCAGAAACATTTGCTTTCACCTTCAGTTTGTCGTTGCTCACCACACGAAAAGCGGGTGCACCGGGTGCTGCATTCTGACCAATTTTTACTTCAACCTCATCTACCGATCCGTTGATGGGGGATTTGATGCGCGTCATATCCAACTGCTCTTTGAGGGTTGCCAGCCTGCTTTCTAAACTTTCTCTATTATTTTTCGCCTGCAGGAATTGCACCTCCGTTCCAATTTTTTGATCCCACAAATTTTTTTGGCGGTTGTACACCGTAGTGGCCAACTCCAGGCCAGACCTCACTTCCTCAATTCCGTGCAGTATTAATGAATGATCAATTTGCGCCAACGTCTGGCCTTTGGATACCACATCTCCCTCTTTAACAAATACCTGTGTAACAACACCCATTGTTTTGGCGCTCACAAAAATATTGTCGATTGCTTCAACGATACCTTGTGTTTGCACAAAATGATCGAAGGCACGTGGCTGCAACTCTGCTACCGACACCTCTTTCATTTTCATATTTGCAGTGGGGTTTTCTTTGGCAAGGTCAGCCTCCAGAGTTTTGATTTTTTTAGCTATATCGGCTTGCCGGTTCTTCAGCTCTTTTAGCTGAGTAGCTTTGTCTTGATCTTTTTCCGCGCCACCACAGGCAGCCATCAAAGCAGCCACCAGCAACACAAAGACCAACTGAAGGTAAAATGGTTTTTTCATATCGGTTTTATTTCTGGGAATTTTGATTGATTAAGATTTTTCCGAACGCCTTGTCGATGTCAACTTTCGCTACAAGTACATCATACAATGCGTTATAGTAGTTCACCTGGGCTTCCTTCAGCGCAGATTCGGCATCCACTACCTCCAGGCTTGAGCCTACGCCCTGTCCGTATTTCACCTTGGTTACCTTGGCTACCTTTTCAGCCAACCTCATGTTCTTCTTTTGAGATTCTAATGACTCCAGGCTATTTTGATAATTGGTGACAGACTGCTTCACTGCCAAATCAATGGAAGACTTGAGCTGTTGAAAACCATTATCGATTTTCCGCAGCCTGAGTTTTTCTTGTTGAAGTTGATAGCTGTTTTGCAAACCGGTAAAGATGGGGATGCTCAACGTAAAACCAATACTGCTGAACGGATACAAGCCGTTGGGTCCGGTTCCTGTGGGTGTCTCATCAAATTTCGGAGAGCCGGAAAATAAGTCGCCAAACCCCACGGCCTGTTTTGTATAGCCAAGTGTGGCATTTGCTGAAAGTACCGGCAACGCAAGGGCATACTTATTCCTGACGTTCAATCTTTGCAGCAATTGGTTGGCCTCCATCACCTGCACATCCGGGCGGTTCTTGTAATCCCACTCACGCAGGTAGTCATCGATCTTCACATCCGTTGAAACATCCTGTATCTCGCCTACCAGCGTTAGGGGTTGGTTCATCGGATAATTCATCTGAAATTTCAAAAGTTCAATACTCAACAACTGCAATCGACCGAATTTATCTTTATCGGTCACCAGATTATTCAGTGTCACCTGAACCCTGTCAACATCAATTTCTTCGGTAAACCCATTCTTGTTTAACGCAGCGGTGGTCCGCAGTAACGTATCAACACGCGCGATGTTATTCGTAAATAGTTCGATTCGCTCTTGATTGATCAACGCTGCATAAAACGCTTTGGTCACCTGCTCGATGGTTTGCTCCCGCGATTGGTTTGTCGACTTGTAGGCAAGATCTTTGAAAGCTGCGGAAGCCCGAAGCCCCACCAGGTACGATCCGCTGAAGAGCAACTGATTGACCGAGGCAGTCGCATTCAAACTGTTCGGAAGTTGAAAAAAGTTTTGTCCGGCCACCACATCGTTAGCACCAAGTCCGGGTATGTCGAGTTGACCACCGCTAAAGTTTTGGGCGATCGCATACCTTGAAAAGAATCGAGGGAGAGTTGGATTGGTCACCGCGTTGACATTACCGTTGATCTGCGGCAATCCGATGCCGATGGTCTCTTTTACTTTCATTTGTGCGATCTGTTCATCAATCGCCATGTTTTGCATGGTGATTGAGTTTTTTAACGCATAATCGATGCACTGCTGCAACGTGAAAGCCTGAGGGTTTGCATCTTGCGACTGTGCATTTGCCCACGCCACAGCAAATAACAGAATGACACTAAAGGATTGTCTCATGTTGAGTGGAGTTTGTTTTGGTTTGGTGGATATAGTTCTCCTTGTATTTGAGGTATAGCTTTTTTCCCTTCTCAGTGGTGAGGCCATATACAAAATGCTCGAATACCTGCATTTGCACCTCTGCTAAATTGTACTTTGAAGGCGGGAAAACACGTTGATCAAAGCACATTTCAATCACACCCAATCGCTTGGCCGCCAAAATGTGCGGATTGATGTCTTCACGAAAGTGACCGTCTTTGATGCCCTGCCTGATGTTGCGTACCACCGAGTTGTAAATGTAACCCGATTTGTAGCTTTCCCAAATTGCCCACGCCTTGGGATGGAATTTCTGAATGTCGTGCAACAAAGTAGGGTTTAACTCCTCCATGTCGCGCTTGAGACAAATGGCTATCTTATGCAATTCATCAATGGCATTTTCAGCGCCCCTAGTAATCTGTTCGTATTCAATGCGGTCGGCTTCCATGTGTGCCTTCGAGACCATGGTCACCAACTCATCCTTGTCTGCAAAGTGCTGGTAAAGTGTTTTCTTGGAAACCGACAGGTGGCGGGCAATGTCATCCATGGAAATGCTGCGGACGCCATACCGCATGAACAGGACCTCGGCACCCCTTAAAATCTTTTCGCGTGTTTCCCGCTCTTCCATGATATCGCTTGCTTTTCGAGCCCGAAAAGCGGGCGCAAAACTATGGAAACTTTTAACTTAACAAAAGTTTCCACGGTTTTTAAACGACAATTCGTGCGATTGGTTTTGATTTTTTGTTAAGAAAAAGAACTTTTTTCTAGCCTTTTATCTCAAACGTTTGTGGTACGTTCTTCAGATGGTGCCGAAGGTTCGCGGTAGCACCATTTGTCTTTCATTTTTTGCTTAAACCGTTCCCGATCTTCAGGCGACATATTCTGCCAACGTTCTCTCCAGTATCCTTTCCAACGGTGGCCGCCATGTTTCCTTCCGCCAAAACCGGAGAAGAATATCTTGCTCAACACTAGAAGACCAAGCGTCTGCCAGAATGAAATCACCGGGCCATCAAATAACACGGGCACCAACCAATTCCACAAATACATGGTAATCAATGTAAAAGCTGCTACTGCAACTATTCCTAACGCCACCATCATCAACACCTTTGCAATCCATTTTCCACGTTTCATAACCGTTCTATTTTGTTTTTTACTACCTGACTTACTATCCATTGTTAACATCGTAGTCCATAGTCGATTGTCCATAGTTAGTGGCAATCGACCATCGACTATTATACCATCGACCGACTATCGAATACATCATTATAAAACCTCTGCAACCTTTTCCTTAGAGCCAGTATCGCATACCGCTTTCTCGACAGCAATGTATTGATAGACACGCCCGTCTCCTCGGAAATTTCCCTGAAACCTCGTTCTTCTATTTCATTCTGGATGAAAATCTCCCGTTGGTCGCTGGGTAATTCGGCCAAAGCATCAGTGATTTCATCCCAAATCGCCTCCCTCAGCAAAGTGGCCTCTGGCGAATTATCCAGGTCGGGCAAAATATCTTGCAACGTAAGCGGTGCATCGTCATCCCTTCCTGATACTAATTCAAAGTCGGTTTGCTTTGGTCGTGCGGCATCGCGCCTATAGCGATCAATGATTTTATTGCGCGCCACACTGTAAAGCCAAGAAGTGACCCGGTCAAGTGACTCAATGGTTTCATAGCCGGCCACAAACTGGTAAAACACATCCTGAAGTATGTCCTCCGCCTCTTCCACCGTAGACACACGGCTGCGGATAAACCCCAGCAGTTTGTCTTTCTCCTTCAGGAATGTGTTTTCCTTTATCTGTTGCATGGCCAAGTCCATGTGCCGCGATTCTTTTGATGGTAAAGACGGAGCGCGGGTAGATTTATTTTAGATGTGGTGCAAATTGGGGTTTTTATTTGAAATGAACGGCTTCGTAAGTCAAACCGAGAACAATTTCTTGCTCTCCAGCGTGTCAGAAAGTACTTTTGGCATGTCGAGCGGTGCGAGGCATCTCTTCGCTAGTGGTTTTACTTTTCCAAATAAAGGATGCCTCGTGCCTCGGCATATCAAATTTAGTTTAGTGGTGTTTTCTACCAATCGATATACAATCTATCACGAGAGCCGCTTACATTATGGAAAGGCGGGGGCAGGCTTAGTACCCGTGTTAATGTTCCACGGCTTTGGCCAACATCATCGCGTTTTCGAGTCGTGGGTAGAAGCGTTGGGTCATCAATACACCCTTTATTCATTTGACCTCTTCTTCCACGGCCAAAGCCATTGGCATAGTCGTGAAGCATTGGAGAAAACAGATTGGCAAGAAATCATGACGCTGTTTTTTAAACAGGAATCCATCACCGATTTTGAGTTGGTGGGGTTTAGCATGGGCGGCAAGTTTGCATTGGCAACGCTGGAGTTGTTTCCCACGAAAGTGAAAAAGATTACCCTACTCGCGCCCGATGGCATCAAAGCAAGTTTTTGGTATCGGCTTGCCACCTACCCAGTGGCTACTCGTTACTTGTTTAAGACCATGATCTCGCACCCGGGCCGCTTGCGCGCACTTGCGTACATCACTCGGGCATTGCGGCTTGTGGATACGCGCTTATTGCGCTTTGCCGAACACCAGATGAGTACGGAAGAAAAACGAAATCGGGTTTATCAATCATGGGTGTATTTCAGGCATTTGCAATTCAACCAGAACAACATTGCCGGAATCATCAATCGAAATCGGATTTCTTTCACATTATGGATGGGACGACATGACCATGTCATCCGTGAACGAGATATGGAACCCTTTTTGAAATTGATCGAAGAAAAGGAATTCAGAATCCTCAATGCAGGACATTATGATTTAATTACCCGGGTTGCTGCTGCCATCAAAAACAATAATGGTATCCAAAACTGAAAGCCACCGGCAGCAAAGTATTTTCTACCCGAATGCCCGGAGTGGATTTGAGCACATTGATGTAGTTGGTGGCTTCCTTAGACCGAAAAGGAACCAATAATTCAATTGTCCAAAAAGAATTCATTTCCCTTCGTGGCCTGATCATTACACCGCCACCTGCCGTAAAACCGTAAAAGATTTTATTTAGTTGTGATGCACCCGACACTGCATAGGCTGCATGATACCCATACATCACGTTGGCAATAAAGGAGACACGCTTATCAGGGTTCGCCCTGAAATTCAAACCTGTGTTGAAGCCGAATCCCGCAAAGGCATAACCCCCGCCAACAAAAACTCCCACGTGCTTCGATGGTAGCAGCGTAAGCCTTCCACCGATACCGCCATAGTCCAGCCCCAATCCTACACCAAAATCCCCGGTGCGTGCCGCGTTGTAGAATTCATTACTTGATTTTTGCGTGTAATTGTAAGCGGTTGTGTTCGCTACGGCAAAAATCAAGTT
>DHLV01000140.1:7378-7886 GCA_002405445.1 Flammeovirgaceae bacterium UBA4659
AGCGGTTGTGTTCGCTACGGCTTCGTTAGATTTATTCTGTTGACTTAAACCAGCGAGTCGCTCACCGCCACGGTAAACGATGATCGGGTAGGTCCGTAAAATGTTTGCTAAATCCTGCTTCTTCATGTACTCTTCATTGTTTTCAAATCGGATCGAGTAAAGCTCGCTCAAGTTAAAACTTCCGGCCTGAGGGAACAGCTTATGGTCGGCCACTGCGGTGATCTCCGTTTTCAATTTGGTGCTATCGTTAAGCACGATCAGTGTATTTTGCGCCTTGCTATCGAAGGCACTAAGCCAAGCGATAGCGAGCATACAGAATCCAAATTTTTTCATGTTGTGAGCTAATGATTCGTTTCAAATATACCCAGACGCAGCATCATTATACAAAAAATAGTCAGTACTTTTGAACTTCATTTTGTCACTCCCATGATTCTATTTTTCCGTACAGAATCCGGCCTCGTTTATGGGGTTGGCACGACCCTTTCATTTTCGGTTGAGGACTTGCAAA
>DHLV01000140.1:8012-19103 GCA_002405445.1 Flammeovirgaceae bacterium UBA4659
CCTTTCATTTTCAGTTGATGACCTGCAAAAACTCACCTGGCTTTTTGGTGGTGCAAAACCATTACAAGAGAAAACACTGAGCGGTAAATACCTGGGTCCCCGCAAGGAGATGATCACCCCGTGGAGTACCAACGCGGTAGAAATCACCCAGACCATGGGCATCGCAGGTATTGAACGCATTGAGGAATTTTTTGCCGTTACCGCCAATGTTCACTTTGACAAGATGTTGCAGCACCTATACGATGGTCTCGATCAGGATGTGTTCCCCGTTCACCTTACCCCGGCTCCTGTGCTGGAAATTGACGACATCAAAAAATACAGCGAAGCTGAGGGCCTTGCTTTGAGCGAAGAGGAAATCAGATACCTGAACGAAGCGAGTTGGAAACTGGGACGAAAATTGACCGACAGCGAAGTATTTGGGTTTAGTCAGGTGAACTCCGAACATTGCCGCCACAAAATTTTCAACGGCACGTTTGTTATTGATGGTGTTGAAAAAGAAATGACGCTCTTTCAGCTCATCAAAAAAACATCCAAAGAAAATCCGAATCAAATTGTTTCGGCTTATAAAGACAATGTTGCCTTTATCAAAGGACCACGCGTAGAGCAGTTTGCGCCAGAGCGACAAGACGTGCCCGACTTTTTCAAAATAGAAGATTTCGATTCGGTGATTTCGTTGAAGGCAGAAACACACAACTTCCCCACCACTGTTGAGCCATTCAATGGCGCAGCCACCGGTTCGGGTGGAGAGATCAGAGATCGGCTTGCAGGCGGAAAAGGCTCGTTGCCCTTGGCGGGAACGGCTGTGTACATGACTTCGTATCCGCGTTTGGAGAAAGGCAAAGCTTGGGAAGGAAATGATCCGAGAAAGTGGCTTTATCAAACACCGGCCGAAATTCTCATCAAAGCATCGGATGGTGCCAGTGATTTCGGAAACAAGTTTGGTCAACCGCTCATCAGCGGAAGCTTGTTCACCTTCGAGCATGAAGAACAAAAAAAGAAATACGGTTTCGACAAAGTAATTATGCTGGCCGGTGGCGTGGGCTTTGGCAAAGAAAAAGACAGCAAGAAAGAACACTTACAAACAGGTGATCAGATCGTGATGATGGGTGGCGATAACTACCGCATTGGAATGGGCGGTGCAGCCGTATCGTCTGTAACCACCGGTCAATTCGCCAATGCGCTTGAGTTAAATGCTATTCAGCGCTCCAACCCCGAGATGCAGAAGCGTGTGATGAATGCCATTCGCGCAATGGTGGAATCAAAAGAAAATCCGATTGTTTCCATTCACGATCACGGAGCAGGCGGCCACTTGAATTGCTTCTCTGAATTATTAGAAGAAACAGGTGGTACGATTGAAGTGGAAAAAATTCCCGTGGGTGACCCTACCCTTTCGGCAAAGGAAATCATCAGCAACGAATCGCAAGAGCGAATGGGCTTGGCACTCCATAAAAAAGATATTGACACACTGCAACGCGTGGCAGATCGCGAGCGCGCACCCATGTATGTAGTAGGCGAGGCTACAGGGGATAAAAAATTTACCTTCAAAGGCGCGAAGGGTTCTATCAATCCGGTAGAACTTGAAATGTCTTACTTGTTCGGTTCATCGCCTAAAACAATTTTAATAGACCAAACCCAACCCACGCAGTATGGCGACATCCGGTACGATACTGCACACATCAAAAAGTATATCGAGTATGTATTACAACTGGAGTCTGTGGCATGCAAAGATTGGCTGACCAATAAAGTTGACAGATCCGTTACAGGTAAAGTAGCAACACAGCAAACATGCGGTGAGATTCAACTGCCGCTCAACAATGTGGCTGTCATGGCCATTGACTTTTTGAGCAACAAAGGGATTGCCACATCCATCGGCCATGCGCCAGTGGCGGCCCTGGTAAACCCTGCACATGGCAGTCGGTTGGCGATTGCCGAAGCATTGACCAACCTGGTGTGGGCGCCTCTCACACATGGGTTAAAGGGGGTATCGCTCAGTGCCAACTGGATGTGGCCCGCAAAAAATGAAGGCGAGAATGCGAGGCTCTACGAGGCAGTGCAGGCAGTGAGCACTTTTGCCTGCGAGTTGGGCATTAACATACCCACCGGCAAAGATTCGCTTTCCATGACCCAAAAATACCCGAATGGAGAAGTAGTATTTTCACCCGGCACGGTCATCATCTCAACTGTGGCCGAGGTGAGCGACATCCGCAAAACCGTTTCGCCCGACTTAAAATCAGCCATCCGATCCACGTTGCTTTACATTGGTTTTTCAAACGATGAAATGAAACTGGGCGGCAGCAGTCTCGGCCAGGTTCTTTCCGGTTTGGGAATTGATGCCCCCACTGTTAAAGATTCAGCCTATTTCGCACAAGCATTTGAGGCGACCCAATCACTCATCAATCAAAATCTCATATTGGCCGGCCACGACATCTCTTCGGGTGGGTTGATCACCACATTGCTGGAGATGTGCTTCCCCAACCCGCACGTTGGCATTGATGTAACCATGGCTCTGGGTATCGATCCGGTGAAAACACTATTTGCAGAAAACCCGGGTGTGGTCATTCAGGTGACAGATGCCGCATTGGTAGCGCAAACTTTGAACCAGGCCGGAGTTGGTTTTAATGTCGTTGGGGTGGTAATGGATGTACCGTTAATCCGTTGGCGAGGTGGAGTGAACGAGCCACACGCTGTTGGCATTTCAGAACAGCATGCATCCGCGGGTGCAACGCTTGAAGAACTCAGCATTAGCGACCTGCGAAAAAAATGGTTTCACACTTCCTATTTGCTCGATCGTATTCAACGCCCCGGTGGGCACGCAGCGTTGCGAGAAAAAAATTACCTCCACCAGCCACTTCAGTACGTCTTCCCGCCATCGTTCGATGGACAATTCAAAACAATGGGTATTGATTTCGGGCGTAGAGCACCAACCGGCATTACAGCTGCCATCATACGCGAAAAAGGAGTGAATGGCGACCGTGAAATGGCTTATGCGCTTTATCTGGCAGGCTTTGACGTAAAAGACGTGCACATGACAGACCTTGTTTCGGGTCGCGAGGATTTGCGAAACGTAAGCATGATTGTGTTTGTCGGGGGCTTTTCAAATTCTGATGTGCTGGGTTCAGCCAAGGGCTGGGCAGGGGCATTTCTCTATAACCCTGCAGCCAAAGGCGCACTTGACCACTTCTACACCCGAACAGACACTTTGAGTTTGGGCGTTTGCAATGGCTGCCAGTTGATGATGGAGTTGGGGCTTGTGTACCGCGAGATACCGATGGATGAACATCCAAAGATGCACCACAATGGTTCCGGCAAATTCGAATCCGCGTTCATCACCATTGAAATTGCCAAAACCAATTCGGTGATGTTGAGCAGCATGGCTGGCACCCGGCTTGGTGTGTGGCTGGCACATGGCGAAGGGAAATTTGTGTTGGGAAGTTTGGACAACTACCAAGTGGCCGCTACTTATTCCTATCAGCAATATCCCGGCAATCCCAATGATTCTGAATTTGCAGTAGCCTCGCTCTGTTCAAAAGATGGAAGACATTTGGCCATCATGCCGCACATCGAGCGGACGTTGTTCCCTTGGAACTGGCCGCACTATACCCGCGATAAGATGGAGGATGAGGTAGGCCCCTGGATGGAAGCTTTTGTGAATGCACGGGAGTGGGTAAAAAAGAACGCGAAGAGCAAGCACTAGCTGGGGCACGTTACACCGATTGAACCGCAATCGGCAACTCAACGAAAAATGAACTGCCCGTGCCGGCTCTGGATTCAAACCAAATTCTTCCGTTCATATACTCGACCCCCTGTTTGGCGATGGCAAGGCCCAGGCCGGAACCGGATTTTTTGGTACTAAACGAAGGAATAAAAATCTTGTCGCGCAAAGCTTCTGCAATACCTGAACCATTATCAACAAACGAGATGATGGCTTTTTGATCGTATCCGTTGATTGCCACATCTACCCTCGCTTCGTTTTCACCTTCGTTTGCCTGTAGTCCATTGATGATCAGGTTCGCGAAAATACGGATCAGCAACTGCTCATCGCCCATCACCCAAAGCTCGGGCAAGTGGGCGCTGAATACCACCTTACCGAGTGCACCTTGGTCATACAATGCCACCGCTTTGCCCACTGCCTGTGTGATGTTGACGCGTTCCAATATCGGCAAAGGCATCTTTGCAAACGAACTGAATGACGAAGCAATCCCGTTGAGGATCTCAACCTGTTGCAGCAATGTTTTGATGGCCTGCTGACGTTCGGGCGGCCCTTGACCGGCACCAAGCTCCATGCGTTGAAGCGTAAGCTTCATCGGGGTCAGCGGGTTTTTGATTTCGTGCGCAACCTGTTGCGCCATTTCGCGCCATGCCGATTCCTTCTGCGTGCGGGCCAGCTCCGCTTTACTGTTTTCTAAATTCTGCACCATTCGGTTGTATTCTGCAACCATCATCCCAATCTCATCATTAGACTGCCATTGCAACGGATTGTTTTTGCCCGTAAGTGTGGTGGCCGCCAGCGTACGCGTTATGAACTTGAGCGGAAACGTGAGCCAGTTGACAGCATACAATGAGATGAAGTGAAACAACAGGAACACGACCACAAAAACCACTAATATATTACCCACCACCAACGCCTGCGACTTCTCGCTGGTGCGGGCTGATTGGAAGAATGGAAAATTCACCACGCCCAGCAACTTGGCAGATGCACCAGCGCGCACCGCACGGTAGGAGCTACTGTATTGCAACTTGCCGATTTGTTCCGAACAGACAACATAATTCTCCTCAAGCACAGCCACCCGATGAAATGCCTCACGATTGAGATACCGTGGTTGAAGTTGGTTTTCAAAAATCAATGGCTGGCTTGTTGCCAGTAATGCACCGTGCGGATCAAAAAGCGAAACGTCCGTCTGCGATGATTTTGCCAGGTCTGCCAACTGCTGCGATAAAGTGCCCGTATTGCGGGTAGAATCACCTGCTTCCATCCACTGGGCGATGGTCTCAGTGAGCGCCTCAGATCGCGCTGCAATCTGTTCATTCAGTTCGCGCTCAGAGGTTTGGTTGGAAATGCTGAGAGTTGCCACGGCCAACACCGCTAACGGAAGAATGAAGGCCGCATAAATATACAACTGGATACGGGCCGCGTAGGTCGGTTTGTAGCCGCGATACAAACTGGTGAGAGCGTACACCACCATCCATAAAAATACCGCAAGCAATCCCAACACAAACCAAAATGAGAAATTGGCCAACACATTGTACCACCGATAGTCTTTGGCTGAAACTACCACCACTTCACCTTCGTCATTTTCTACAGCAATGTGGTGATACCCGTGAGCCAGCACTCCCTCGCGGAAGATAGAAGCATCTGACAGTGCCTTCACAGCCTGCGGCTGTTGATAATTGAAATCACCACTTGAAGCAATCCGCTGCCCGCGCGAAAAAAATCCGTAGCTGAAATCCTCCGTGTTCAAGAACTGGGTGAGCCGGTTGTCGAGCAACAACTCCGGATACACCGAATGGGGCGCAATTCGTTTTAAGCTCAGGTCGATGAGCACGTAGCCCAGCAGCCCTGATTTACTGATACGAATGACGCTGAAATACCGCTTGGCAGACTTCGGCTCTCTCAGCCGGTAAACACCCTCGTACTCGGTTTTTATGCCCTTATTGATGATACCTTCGATTGACCCGGCAAAATCATTGTCAGCGGCATGGGCAATGGGCTCGCCCGCCATATTGTATAAATAGACCCCCACATCATACCGATCAAAATAGGGGTTGATATACAGTTGCTGTACGCGTTCCCTGATACCTGCCTTCGACAGGAAGGGGTTGGCAAAGCGGCTTTGGATAAATGGGTCATGGGCAATCTTTTTACCTGCATCAAACAGGATAAACTCCCCCAAAATATCGTGATTGACCAAGTTGTTGGTGGCAAACCTCACCTGCGATTGATGGGTTGCCTCTTTGGAAAAATACCGGATACTCATTCCAGCCAACAAACTGTAAGCGCTTGCTGCCACCAAAAAATACGAGAATGTAACAAATCCAACTTTTGAAAGTGATGATGAAAGATTAGCGAGATACAACACCACAAGATAGTCGATGCAGATGATGAGCGGCATGGTGTAATCATGTCCGGAAAGCGCAGCATAGACAAGAAAAATGCCCACTGCTGTGCCAAGCGAAATCAAAAAACGCACCTCTGCCACCAGGTGCCGGGTGTATGTGATTGCCACGTGGCAAAAAACAAAACTGCTGAAAGTGCCAAACAATACACAAACAAACGCTACCATCCTTATGTCGTCAAAAAAAACATGTTGTGTTACATCCAGGCGAATAGATGAGTTGTGGAAAACAACTTCGTAGAACAGAAAGGGAAACAAAAAAGCAAAAAGTGCCAGCGTCAACAAGCACACAGCCGCAAAACTTTTGGTCAGTTGCTGAGATCGCAACAACCACGCAAACAATCTTAGCCTCGGATAAATAGAGAACAAATACGCTGAACAAACTGCCACCGCAAGCGAATTGAGGAAGAAATCGCCCAATGATACGTTGATCCACGAAGATGCAAATTTCTGCGGGTCGAATACGGACCATTGCCCCAGTACTGCCGGAAAGTTGAGCTGTATCATTGCGATGCGTAAAGCCACCAGCAATGTCAACAACAACAAAAACGAAACATCCAACCAGCCCCTTGCCTTAGCCCATTGAACCACCACAACAATTGCGATAATCAGAAGTATAGCAGCGGCCAAAGCCCAAGCAAATGAACGCCAGTCAAATGGAAGCGCATCTACCACAAACTCATCACTGATTTTGAACAGTTTTGCCACCGGTAAGCCTGCCTGCTCCTGAGCAGGCAATACTTGAATGTTATCGATGGGGAAAATGGCTCCGTTCCATGTCGAACGCAAGTACTCATTGTTTACTTTAAAGCGTTCTATCAATGGTAAAACGCCTACAAGCACTTTCCGGCCTTCGAGTGGCCATCTTTGAACCAGATAGTCACCACGGCTCACTTGCAACAACTGAACCGAATCCTCGTCAATGCTTTCCAGCCCTTCGGGGAAATAGCTTGCCTTGGTCCACGCAACCAAACGGGTAGAGTCAAACAACAGGAAAGGGTAGGCGCACAGAGCCCATGACTTATCGGTAGCATTTACTGTTCGTAGACCCAAAGCTGCCCTGCGCAATGAAGTGAGTTGTTGCATCACATTTTGCTCGATTTGGCGCGCAACCCGTTGTGGCCGAAACAAAGATTTATGTTGGCGTGCGCTCGATATTGTAGCCAACACGCAAACCGCAGAAATGAACAATGCAAGGCCCAGCCGCTTGAACATAGTGATAAAGGTACGAACTTGAAATGGAAAGCCGGTTGCTTGCGCTAGGGTTGATGGCGGTATGCGTTGCCCCCGAACCAATATAAAAACAGCACACGCGAATAACGGAAACTGAACGGAATGGACAAGATGCAAGACACCACCAAACTGGTACCATACACCCAATCAGGTGGCTGGATCAGCAAGTAGAACAGCAACCAGGTCGCAATCATCAATGCCACCGTAAACGCATAGCTAACGTACAGGGCGCCAAAATAAAACCCCGGCTCTGGCGTAAGGCTGACCCCGCAAACCGGACAGTTTGCGTGCATGTCGGCAAATTTTTTGGAAATGGCGTTGTGCGAAAACAGGTGACCCTTTCGGCACCTGGGGCACTTACACTGCCATATCGCCTTTATTGAGGTTAAGTGCATTTCGCTTGCTGGATCGGAACCAAAAAAAAGCGATCACACCGACCGCCAGGTAAGGAGCAACGAATAGATACAAGATGCCAAAGTTGATGCCGGCTGCGATGCCAATCGTGCCATTGCTGATGTTGTTCTCCAGTTGTGCCCTGCACATCGCACATTGCGCAAAAATGTCAGGCCATGGACCCAACAAAAAAAGTAAAGTTACGATGAAAGCTCTCATAATGCTTCGGTTGATGATACCTCTGTCAGCTAACTGTAATAGGGTCTGATCATCCAATAAACTACAACCCCGGTTACGGCCACGTACAGCCACAAAGGAAATGTAAATTTAGCCAATGCTTTGTGTCTTTCATACTGCCCTGCCAGCGCCCGCGAGAAGGTAAATAAAACAAATGGCACCACGCCAATCGACAAGATAATATGGGAGATCAAAATAAAGTAGTATAAGTACTTGACTGCACCCTCGCCACCAAACGGTGTTGGGTCGCTAAACATGTGATAGACCACGTACATCACCAAAAAAGTGGCAGACAGGGCAATGCAAACCTTCATCACATTTTCATGAAGCCTTCTGTTTCGATTTTTTATCGCCACCAAGGCTACGACCAACAACACGGCAGTCACTGCATTGATGGTCGCATAAATCGGAGGGAGAAATGAAAAATCATATCCCGGTATGTGAATACGAAAAAGCGCAGCCACCGCAAGGGGTATGGCAACGGAAAGAACAATGATGAATTTCCGGTAAGGATCTTTCGTATCTACGTTTGCCATCAATATTTCTTTAGCAGGATCTTCAATTCAACAATCAATCGATCGGTTTCTTCGCGTGTGCCCAAGTTGTAATACCCGCGAATGTGCCTGTCGGTATCGATCAGCACTGTTTTCTTCGGTGCCCGAATTAATAACACGCAATCACGCCATTGTGTTAGGTCTGACGGCAAAAAAACTGAAGTCACTTCTTGCCGGTCAATCTCCTCCCAAACATGTTTTAAATGGTCAAGTTCAGATTCTGCAGGGTGATACGTAACAAGGGTAGGCTTGGCACCCCACAAGATTGAAGTCAGCAGCGAATCTGGAACCTGGTAGGGCTTTGTCTGATTCTCAACACAGACAGAATCGACACCATTTGGATAGTAGACGGGAATATCAAATTCATTTCTCCCGAACAATTTGAGGAAGATAAAAATGGCAACGGGCAGTATCAACGCCAGCGATAACAAGATTGCCTTCAAGCTCTTCATGGATTCAAAAAATAAAGGCTAAAGTTACACACCTTAGCCTTCCGTTGTTTTTAAATTGATTGATGGATCACCACCGGATAAAGTTGATGTCGGATATCTTCATGCCTTCGTACACAAATGCTACCAGCATCCAAATGATAAACACCGTGGGAATCAGGATCGACCAGAACAGCACTTTTACCTCGTAGCGCAAGTGCATGAATTCACCAACAATGTAACCTGCTTTTACAATGGTCATCAGCACGAATATGGTAACCTTTGAAATATGGTACTGATGCGGTACCAGAAAAGCCACGAGGAATTCAAATATAGTGATCAATAACATGTACCCCGCAACCCGCCACAGATGATTGATCTTCTCTCTATCGGGGGGTAACACCTCAACCTCCGGTTCGTCTGCGTAATGTGCCATATCCAGATTAAAATTTATGATTTTAGATTTACAATTATCAAAACCTTCTTTTGCTGAAGCGTTACACTAAATAAAAGAATGTGAACACAAATACCCACACCAGATCTACAAAGTGCCAATACAAGCCCACTTTTTCCACCATCTCATAATGACCTCTTCGCTGGTAAACACCCGTTACTGTATTGTAGTAGATAAGGAAATTAAGCAACACACCGCTGAATACATGGAAGCCATGGAAGCCTGTGATGAAGAAAAAGAAATCCGCGAATGGCTTCGGTCCATATTGATTGATATGAAGGTTGGCCCCGACCACGTCTCTCATGATCCATTGCCCGTCAACGAAATCTTTCACTTTGGTAGCTGTGTCAGTCCCGACAATAAAGTGAGTCCACTCCCAAGCCTGGCAGCTCAGAAACGTAATTCCTCCAACGATTGTCCATAGCATCCACTTCTCAACAGCTTTGCGATCCATCCGATGCCCTGCCTCCACGGCCAAAACCATGGTAACACTGCTCATAATAAGGATGAAAGTCATTAAACCTACAAACACAAGGGGCGCTTCTAATCCGTGGAAAAACGGAACGGCATCAAAAACTTTTTCCGGAATGGGCCACCATTCAGCACTAAAGGCGAAATCGTCAGGCACTCCGGCATAGGCCTTATGGGCTGAGCGCACCAAACCGTAGGTAATTAACAATCCGGAAAACGTAAATGCATCAGAAAGCAAGAAGAACCACATCATCAATTTGCCATAGCTGGCGTTCATGGGTGATACTCCCCCATTCCATACGTCTTGATCCGGTGCGGTTGTAGTGGTTGCGTGTGCCATTCTTATGTCAATTCAGGTGAAGATGTTTTATCGTAGCAATGTTAAGAAAACGAACAAATATAGCCAAAGAACGCCTAAAAAATGCCAATAAGTTGTGCACATTTCTACCTGGTTGAGGTTAAAGCGGTTTCGCAGGGCGTTGGCCAACACCACCAATAAGAAGACAATCGCGCTAATAATGTGGGCTGCATGCAACCCTGTGATGATATATAAAAACGACCCGGAAGGATTCCCTACCAAATAAATGCTAGATTCAATCAAACTGCCCCAGCCCATCCATTGCAAAGCCAAAAAAATAACGCCCGCAACACTTGTTAACACAATCATATTTTTTGCGTTCGCCAGCTGATTGCGTTTCACAGCAAAATAAGTCCATTGCATGGTGAAACTGCTCAGCAAAATCACAATGGTGGAATAGGTAAACAGCGCAGGCAGCTCAAATACCTGCCAATTACCCTCAGCCCTGCGAACGATATACCCCGAAGTAAATGCCATAAACAACACAAACACACTTGCCATAAACAACCACAACCCAAACTTTTTGGGGTGCATGGCCAGCGGTCTTTTGGGTTCTTCAACAATCTTTAAATCAGCTACCTCATTCATACAATAAATATTTGATGATCATATTTTATCCAACAAATACGCAACCTGCACGATGGGCAAATACAAAAAAGAGCCAAACATAATGCGCTTGGCGGATTGTGTACTGCCCGTTTTCATCAATGAAAAAGTCTGCGCGAAAAAAGCTGCTCCGCATACCGTAGCCACAATGCCAGAGTCAAGCCCGGTAATCCCAAACTTAGTGGGCAGTAACCCTAACGGAATAAGGAACAGCGTATAGACCATGATTTGAATAGCGGTATTC
>DHLV01000140.1:19257-19438 GCA_002405445.1 Flammeovirgaceae bacterium UBA4659
TTGAATAGCGGTATTCAAATCTTTGCCACCACCGGAGGGCAATAACTTAAAACCGGCTTTCTTGTAGTCATCATCCGCTACCCAGGCAATGGCCCAAAAGTGTGGAAATTGCCAGATAAACTGAATGCCGAAAATGATCATGGCCTCATGCGAAATGGATCCCGTAGCAGCTACCCAACCC
>DHLV01000140.1:19604-20670 GCA_002405445.1 Flammeovirgaceae bacterium UBA4659
ACCCGGTATGGCGCCCACAAAAACAGCCACTGGCCCTACCCTTTTCAAAGGTGTGTACAAGAAGCTGTAAAGCAACATTGAAATAATCGACAAGATTACGGTTAAAGGGTTGGTGTACATCCACAAAATAAACACGCTCAGCGCGGTGCATGCCAGCGCAAACCACGTGGCCTCTTGCACCGATACGCGCCCGGTTGGCAAAGGCCGGTTCATGGTGCGTGTCATAATGCCATCTAAGTCTTTTTCAATAATTTGGTTGATGCAGACCGATGCCCCCGATAACAAAAAACCACCCAGTGTAAGCATGGCAATCGTCAGCAATTCGATGCTGCCTTTGGTAGCCAGTGCATAGCCGAATGCGCAGGAAAAAGCTACCAAAAATGACAGCCTTGGCTTGAGCAGTTCGTAATATGCCTTTGCTTTCAAAATCCCCGACATGGATGCGACTTGGTTCATGAATGCTGCTGTAAGAACACCGT
Organism: Flammeovirgaceae bacterium UBA4659; assembly: GCA_002405445.1. Lineage (GTDB taxonomy): Bacteria > Bacteroidota > Bacteroidia > Cytophagales > Cyclobacteriaceae > ELB16-189. Next base: position 20,084 of record DHLV01000140.1, read on the forward strand.
TGATCGGGAATTGGTTATGCTCAACAGCAAATACAATTGCACGCCAAACGTAACTGTAGCCAACAACAAATGTACTGGCTGAGCCACCGCAGGCACACCAAAATAAGCCATCACCACGCCCGTCAAAAATGATCCCAAAATTAGCAGTATGAGCGCAGTAGATAAAGGTTTTAGTACAACGATTTTCCAAGCTTTCCACACCAAAGCTGCATTGGCCGCCAAAATCAACCACGAAAACGACCGATGGATTACAAATTCCAGACCTAATGATGCAATCCACGTGTCTCGGCTTGCAGACGCAACCCTGTCGATTGCTTCGCGTACCTGTGTGCCCAGGTAAATTTGTATTAAGCCAAGACCTATCGAAAACACCAAAAGGCCTTTTAAACCTTGCACCGATGTTGAGGGGATTACACCCTCAGAACTCAAGAACAACAAGTATACGAGAATCCAAACGATGGCCATTGCCAAAAACATGTGGATCGTAATTGTCCATGTAGTGAGGTTGGTGGACACTACGATGGACCCAAACCAACCTTGAAAAATCACCGCCAACAGGATGCGCCCAGCCAGCCAAAACACAATAG
>DHLV01000147.1:0-396 GCA_002405445.1 Flammeovirgaceae bacterium UBA4659
GGCGAAGCGTGAAACCAAAAAAGCTCTGTTCCCAAACGCAGAACTGGAGCGAGAAATCAAAAGTTCTATGACACTGCCCGCTGAGGAGCCCGAGAAATTGAAAGTTGAGGTGAAAATCCAGCGTTCATTTTTTGACGATATTCAATGATGGGAAAAGTTGTGCTGGAGGGGCTTGAGTTCCATGCCTACCATGGCGTCTACCCGCACGAGCGGTCCTCGGGCAACAAGTTTCAAGTTGATATTGCCGTAGATACTGATTTTTCGGAGTCTGCTTTTCGCGATGAATTGCAAGGCACAATTAATTACGAAGATCTGTACGCGATTGTGAAGGCCGAAATGGAAAAACCCTCAAAGTTGCTTGAGTACGTGGGTCACTCAATTGCTACCCAAACATTA
>DHLV01000147.1:562-1563 GCA_002405445.1 Flammeovirgaceae bacterium UBA4659
AAGATTTCAAAATTCAATCCGCCTATTGGTGGCGTTTGCAGGATGGCAAGTGTGGTGGTGAAGAGGCAAAAATGAGTTTTTTACCACTAAGGCACTGAGGCACTAAGTGTTTTTAGGCAGTTCTGAAAAATATTCGTTGACCAACGGAATCATTGACTGCCTTAGTGGTTTAAAGGGTTAATTGTTAGTTGCCTTCAGCTGGCCTTTTAATAACTTATTGTAGTCTTCGCATTCCAAATAGCCTTTGGTTTTACAATAGCCGCAGGTAGAATACTTCGTTCCCAGATAATCCTTTTTCATTACTACCGTAGTGCCTTTGCATACGGGGCAAACCACCCGGCCGCTCGGGCCGCAATCAATCGTGTAGTCACTTGCGAGTACTTGCTGTGCCAGCTTGGCTTCTACTTCTTTTTCTTTCAGTAGTTCTTCTTCGGCTTTTTTTAACCAGGCAACTGCGTCTTCAGAGTATTGACCACCTGTTCCTTTCAATTGAATGTACTTATTCAGCCAGTCCACCGCCTGTTTAAAATTGCCCATGAAAAAAGAGTTGCGGCCAAAGTGGTAGGTGAGATCTGTAGGTACCGCCCGGATCACTTTCAGAATTTTTTTGAAGCGTGCATCGGCTTCTTCATAGCGACCTTCTTCCGAAAGCCGCACAGCCGAATCAATGGCCATCGTCACTTTTCGTTGGCGGTCAATTTGTTTCTGGGCTTCAATTTCGCGCAGCTTTTCTTTTTCGGCTTCACTTTGGCCGAATGCAGCCCAGGCCACCAAGGCAAATAAGTAAGTAGTAACAATTCTTTTCACGCAATACCTTTTTTTGTCGACAGCCGATTATGGTGATAGATTAACAGCAGTCTTTGATAGTTCTATTCAAAATCACTTTTTTTCAACGCCAGCCACTCTAACGCAGAATTTGCAAAAATATCTTCTTTCGTGGCCTGTGGCAGGTTCATGTCATCAATAAACTTGCCAATTTCCAGGTCACCCAGCGGAAATGG
>DHLV01000147.1:1767-4604 GCA_002405445.1 Flammeovirgaceae bacterium UBA4659
CATCATGGCATCGTGGGTTACACTGTCCACCCAAAACTTGCCGAGGTAGCTTTTGGGGCTCACGCTATTATCAATGGCCACCAAATCGGGGCGGCATTCAAATCCGTGCTGGATTCGGCCAATCGTAGGCAAGAATGAACCACCTGCATGGGCAAACATAACCCTGAGTTGAGGCAGTCGCTCAAACACCCCGCCAAAAATCATCGAACAAATGGCACGCGAGGTTTCTGCAGGCATGCCTACCAGCCACGGCAGCCAATAGCGCTGCATCTTTTTTTCGCCCATCATATTCCAAGGGTGTACCATCACGGCCAAGCCTAACTTTTCGCAAGCCTCGAAAACTGGAAAGAAACGTTCTTCATTTAGATTTTCGTCATTGATGTTGGAGCCGATTTGGATGCCACGCAGCCCGATTTTTTTGATGCGCTGACATTCTTGCACAGCCAACTCAGCATCTTGCATCGGCACCGTGCCCAACCCAATGTACTGTTTGGGATATTTCTTTACGAGTTTGGCAAGATGGTCGTTAAGAAACTCAGAAAGCGATAAACAATCGATAGGCTTTGCCCAATAAGAAAACATTACCGGGATGGTGCACACCACCTGCACGTGCGTTTGGAATTGTGCATACTCTTCAATGCGTTCTTCAGCATCCCAGCAATTACTTTTTATTTCGCGGAAGAACTGGTTGCCGCGCATCATTTTTGCAAATCCCTTTTTGTGATGTTGCAAATAAATGAAATCGCCATAGCCAAACTTTTCGCTCCAGTTGGGCATTTTTTTGGGCAAGATGTGCGTATGACTATCGATTTTTAGCATCACTCAATACGCTTGAATTAAAACATCAGTAGGGATATTGAGTTGTGCATGCAGTTGACGAATCATGTCGAGCGATAGCTTTCTTTTGCGACTCAAGATTTCGCTTGCCCTACTTTTTAGGCCTACCACCTTTGCTAAATCGCGCTGAGAGTATCCCAGTTGCTCCATTCTAAACTTGATGGCTTCTACCGGATCTGGCAAGTCAATTGGAAATTTTTCATTTTCATATTGCTCAATCAGCATACCGAGTATTTCAAGCTCATCGCCTTCGGGAGTTCCTTTTCTTGCGTCAAAAATTTCGTCCAACCGCTCAAGAGCTTGCTGGTAATCTTTTTTTGTTTTAATGGGTTTCAGTCGCATATCAAATTTTTTTAGCATCTATTCTGTCATATTCTTCATGCGTACCAATAAATCGAATCCACACCATTTGATATTGAAAGTTGATTCTTACCACCAACCGGTATTTGTTCCCTTTGATGTTGAAAACTACTCGGTTAGAAGGGAGAACACTAGCACTCGGGTACTCTTTTTTGACATCGTTAGCGTTTCGCCAAGCGCTTTTACCGGCCTCACGGTACCACGATTTCAATTGTTGTTCGCAATCTGCGTGTTTACCCCAAAACTCCCGCAATATTTTTTTCGCAACTACCCTCAAACAATTATTTGCAAATATACTGAAAAGTTCCCGTTATGGGAAGCATTAGATGCTGAAGCTACCACTTGATCAATGCCGAAGCCCACGTAAACCCGCTGCCAAAGGCTGCCAGACACACGATGTTCCCGTCTTGCATTTTTCCTTCGGCCCACGCTTCGCTCATGGCGATAGGTATTGATGCTGCGGTAGTATTGCCGTAGCGCATGATATTGTTGTATACCTGATCATCGCGCAAAGCAAGTTTCTCTTGTATGTATTGACTGATGCGCAAGTTTGCCTGATGTGGCACCAACAAGTCGATGTCTTCTTTTTTCATGTTGTTTTTTGCCAACGCTTCGTTGATCACTTCCATGAAGCGCACCACGGCATGCTTGAATACTTGGTTACCGTTCATCACCACCTTGAAGCCCGTTGTGTCCAGTATTTGGTCTGCCTGGCGCTCGGCATGGGGGCGGCTACTCCCCGGGTCGCGCACGTACAACTCTTCTGCAAATCTTCCATCGGCATGTAAATGGGTGCTCAATACACCCGGTTTATCGCTGGCCTGCACGATGGCCGCACCTGCTCCATCCCCAAATATTACGGCCGTGTTTCTTCCTCTTGTTGTGATGTCCAATGCGGTTGATTGAATTTCTCCGCCCACAACCAAAATGGTTTTATACATGCCCGTCTTAATGAATTGGTCAGCTAATGACAGGGCATAGATAAACCCCGAGCATGCATTTTTTATTTCAATCGCGCCAATGCCTTCCAATCCCAACTCCCGTTGCATGATAACGCCTGACCCGGGGAAATAATAATCACTGGTGATGGATGCGAACACGATGAACTCCACGTCTTTTTCGGTGAGGTTCGCTCGTTTCAAAGCCATGCGCGCAGCTTTTGCACCCATGTTGCCAACCGTATCTACAGCAGGGTCAATCCACCTGCGTTCTTTGATGCCCGTGCGTTCTACAATCCACGCATCGTTGGTGTCCATCAGGGTGGAGAGATACTCGTTTGTGATTACGGTGTCGGGCACATGGTGGCCAAGGCCCACGATTTTGGAATATGGCATAACAGGATTTTTTGCGGCCGCTAAATTAAGGAATTGTTACCTAATGATTGTTAGGTTTATCAGCCAAAATCGATGAAACTACCTGTTAATCAATTGCCAAAGAAAACCCGCTTGGCGGATAGGCTATTGCCTATTTGTACCTGTACAATGTAAACGCCTTGCGAACGCTCACCCGGGTCAATTGGGTAGGTTTGGTTCAGAACATCGCTGTAATTGAACGTAGAGACTATTTGTCCAACGGAATTGTAAATGGCCAACCGGACATCTGCCCTGGCGTCCAAATTGAAGGTGACTTTTACGCCTGAG
>DHLV01000147.1:4813-5472 GCA_002405445.1 Flammeovirgaceae bacterium UBA4659
TGCTTGAGGTATAGAAATCAATATTATCTAAATAAAGATTATTGCCATTGCCGTTGGTCATGACAAATGCGAGCCGCACATTTTCTTCGCCCGCGTAGTTGTTCAAATTGATGTACTGTTTTCTCCAATCTGTAGCAGTCGTAGGAATCCAGGCAGAGTTGTTATTGATGATGGAGAGCCCATTCCCTGATTGATTGTAGAGCACATCTGAGAACGTGAGGCCGCAATCAGTAGAGCCAAAAATGCGAAGCGATTCATCTCCTTTTTGGGCTTTGGCATAGCTGATATTGAAAAAAAGACTCGCTTGCAGTGCATTTCTGAAATCAAGCACCGGACTCACTAGCCAAGATTCATCACCTCGTTGGCTGTTGGTAAAACAGTTGTACACGAGAGAATTCTTAAAGTTTGTAGAGGTGAGCTGCCAACTTTCCTGTGATGGTTGGCTTAGAATGGTCCAATTATTTTTTGTGTCGCTATCAAAACGTTCGCGTAATGGAATAATATCTCGTTGGGTATTCAGCACTACTGTTTGATTAACATTGTTATTGCTCAACACATTGTCAGCGGTGCCGTTAGGCTGTTGTACAAAGATTGAAATACTGTTGCTGCCCTTTGATAGATCGATGGGATTGATATTGAATATCTTTTGTTCATTGATC
>DHLV01000281.1 GCA_002405445.1 Flammeovirgaceae bacterium UBA4659
CCATGTCGTCAATACGCGGGCGCTTGGGAATTATTTTCGGCATTTAACGAAGAAATTTCCTTTTTGCGGGCGCAATTTACGGGTTGTCGGGTGATTTAAGGCTATTTGAAAAAATATTTTCATTCGCACGCCCCGACAGCGTTAAACACTATATTTGTGCATCCACAAAGAAACCAAAACTAACTACTGATATGCTTAAGAACCTATTATTTGCATCAGCCATAGGCATGTTAACGGCCGGCTGTGGCGGAAATGCTGAAAAACTTCAGTTACAAGTAGATTCTTTGAAAAACGAACTACAAACCAGCCAGCAATTTGCGCAAACATTGCAGGAAGTTGGCGTTTTGATGGATTCCATCGATGCCAATCGACAGGTACTGCGCGTCAATATGGTGGAGGGCACAACCTATGATGACTACAAAAGCCGCATGCGTGATATTAATAAGTATGTAACAGACACGCAGAGTAAAATAGGTGAATTGGAAAAATCGCTGAAGAAAGCAAAAGGCAACGCCAGCACCTATGCGGCTACTATTAAAAAACTGAAGGCTGACCTCGGAGCAAAAAATGCCGAGATTGCTTCATTAAACGACAAAGTGGAGCAACTGAAAAACGAGAACTCTAACTTGATTACAACTGTGGGCTTACAGGAAGCGGAGTTGTCAGATAAAGAGGCGCAAATTCAAAGCAAACAGCAGGAGTTGGCTTTGATCGAAGCACGCATCCAAGAGTTGATGGTGCAGAGCAAAGTAAACGAGGCGGATTCATACTTTGCACGGGCTGCAGCCGTAGAAGAGGCTGCCAACCGCACCAAACTCGCTCCGCGCAAAAAGAAAGAGACTTACAAAGAAGCGATCGAATTGTACAAGAAGGCTTTGTCGCTGGGCAAGCAAGAAGCACAAGAAAAGATTACTGCACTGGAAAAGAAGGTGAAATAGTTCTTTTCAGCATTAAGCATCAAAATCCCCCTCAGGCTGAGGGGGATTTTTTTATGAAGGGCTCATGGTGGAATCCAAGGGATGTAAAAAAATTGCTGAGGTGGCGATTGTGTTTTATTTGGTCAACGATAAAAACCTGACTGTTGGCTGAAAGATCTATAGCACGGAAAGGCCAAATGGTTTAATGCCGTGTTTCTTACGCGCTTAAATGAATGACTGCAACCTTTCTTGATCAAATTGACCGAGCCAGACAAAAGGCGAACAGTAACTATTTTACCTCTATTAGTTTCAGAATTGCCAGGTACTCATCGCGCAAGCGGGCAGCCTCCATAAACTCAAGCTCTTTTGCTGCTTTTTCCATGCTCTTGCGTGTGCGGTCGGCCATCTTGGTCAGTTCCTCTTTTGATAAAAAGGCTGCCACCGGGTCTGCCGCCAACGATTTATCCTCTTCCTCTATGTAGTACTGCTTTACTGATTTTTTAGAGTCGGCCACTTTGGTTTGCCCCAATATTGAGTCTTTAGATTTGAAAATTGTTTTGGGTGTAATGTTGTTCGCCAGGTTGTAATCCATTTGCACTTTGCGCCTGCGGTTGGTTTCGTCAATCGCCATTTGCATCGATTCAGTGATTTGGTCCGCATACATGATTACCCGCCCGTTTTCGTTGCGCGCTGCTCTTCCAATAGTCTGTACAAGCGACCGCTGGTTGCGCAAGAAGCCTTCTTTGTCAGCATCTAATATCGCCACCAATGACACCTCGGGTAAATCCAGGCCTTCACGCAATAAATTCACACCCACTAAAACGTCAAATACACCTAATCGTAATTCGCGCAAAATCTCTACCCTGTCCAGGGTTGAAACCTCAGAATGAATGTAGCGACATTTTACTGAAGCGCGCTCCAAAAACTTGGTCAACTCCTCGGCCATGCGCTTGGTGAGCGTGGTCACCAATACTCGCTCTTTCTTTTTTACACGCTCGTCAATTTCTTCCAGTAAGTCATCAATCTGGTTTTTGCTGGGGCGAACGTCAATTTCGGGATCCAATAAGCCGGTAGGCCTGATGAGCTGCTCAATCACCACGCCTTCGGATTTTCTTAATTCGTACTCCGAAGGAGTGGCGCTCACATAAATTACCTGGTTGACCAACGATTCAAATTCATTGAACGTCAGCGGTCGATTGTCCAGCGCAGAAGGCAACCTGAATCCGTAATCAACCAGATTTACCTTGCGCGACCGATCGCCACCCCACATTGCCCGAACCTGAGGAATCGTTACGTGGCTTTCGTCAATCACTAACAAAAAATCATCAGGGAAGTAGTCGATCAAACAGAAGGGGCGGGCGCCTACGTTTCTCCGGTCAAAGTACCTGGAGTAGTTTTCGATGCCGCTGCAATACCCCAGTTCGCGCATCATTTCTAAATCAAACTCCGTTCGTTCCTTCAGTCGTTTGGCTTCCAAAAACTTTCGCTCTTGCTGAAAACTTTCCACCTGCAGCACCAGGTCATCTTGTATTTCCCGAATGGCCAAATTGAGCAACTCCTTTCCCGTTACGAATAGGTTTGCGGGGAATATGGTCGCCCTCGTCAGGTCTGAAATTTTTTTGCCTGACAAAGGATCTATTTCCTGGATTGACTCGATTTCATCGCCAAAAAAGTAAATGCATAAAGCATAATCGGCATAAGCCAAGAATATATCTACCGTATCACCCTTCACGCGAAAGGTGCCACGCTTGAATTCCGCTTCGGTGCGATTGTATAATATATCGACCAGCGCGAATAGAAGCCGGTTGCGGGGTATCATTTCACCCACTTTGATCTGTATTCGGTTCTTACCAAACTCCTCTGGGTTACCTATACCGTAGATGCACGAAACAGAAGCTACCACCAGCACATCACGCCTGCCTGTGAGCAGCGAAGAGGTAGCACTCAGCCTCAGCTTCTCAATCTCCTCGTTGATTGACAAGTCCTTTTCGATGTAAAGATTCGATGCCGGAATATACGCCTCCGGTTGGTAGTAGTCATAGTACGAGATAAAGTATTCTACTGCATTCTCCGGAAAGAACTGTTTAAATTCACCATAAAGTTGTGCAGCCAGTGTTTTATTGTGGCTCAATACAAGCGTGGGCCTGTTCAAGTTGGCCACCACGTTTGCAATCGTGAAGGTGTTTCCAGAGCCCGTAACTCCCAAAAGCGTTTGATGCTGCTCGCCTGCCTCCACACCCTTTGTCAGTTGCTCGATTGCTTTCGGCTGGTCGCCTGTGGGTGCATATTCGCTGGTGAGTTGGAAATTCATTTGGCAATTTAATCAACTCTCGCCATTTGAAAACAGGACTTTCAGTGTTGGATTTTGGCTAACTTAGCCGTTGATAGAGCATGACGATAGACATACAAATCGCCCGTGTATTGCGTGCGCGAACAAACGCAAGCAATTTGGTAAACGTGGTGGAGGCATTGCATCTTCCGGCAGCGGAGTTTCAGACGGCCTTTGATGTAGCACTCGAAATGGAAAACAGGAATCTGGCGAAGTTGCTCTACTCAAACGTCAATTCCGTTAAAGTGGTGATAGAGTTTACACTGCTGGCTGACTCTTACGCGCCCGGGTAACCCAAATTAGTTGTTCCAGATAGCCCACGCTTTTTCCGCTTGAATGTGAAGCATCTCGAGCCCGTTTTTGATATGAGCACCCCGCATCTCAGCCTTTTGCAGGAATACCGTACGTGCCGGGTTGTAAATCAAATCGTAAACGTAGTGTGAACTACCGATCAAATCAAAGTTGATGGGCGGGTACGCATTGGCGTCAGGGGTCATGCCCAGCGGAGTGGTATTGATGATAAGCGATGCATCTGCCAGCGGCTGGCCATTTCTTTCCAGTTGCTCGTATGTGTAGTCACCATGTTCTTGCTCGCGCGATACTGTTTTGAAAGGGATCGATAGCCTCCGCAATGCTTGCTGCACTGCTTTAGACGAGCCACCTGTACCCAGCACGATTGCATGTGGATGATCAATTTTTGGAAACCATTTGGCAAGCGTTTCATAAAATGCATCGCTGTCGGTGTTGTAACCTACCAATTTTCCATTTTGAATTTTGATCACGTTGACGGCACCAATATTCTTTGCATTGGTGTCAACATCTGTGAGAAACTTCATCACCTGTTCTTTGTACGGAATGGTTACGTTTAAACCACATAGCTCAGGGTTTTCAGTCAATAATTTTTTCAGCTCTTCTACCGTTCGCAATGGATACAAATCATACCGGTAATCGCGCAGGCCTTCACGAAAAAATTTCTCATCGAAGTAGGATTTCGAAAATGAATGAGATACCGTATATCCGATTAAACCAAATTTCTTTTCCATAAGATTTGTTAGGGTGTGCTTTTCTTTTTTCGTTTGACCAAACCGGCAAACATCGGCAGCACTGATATAAAGATGATTGCAATGATTACTTTTTCGAAATTGTTTTTGATAATCGGGATATTGCCGAACGAGTAGCCCATTAAAGTGAGCCCAACTACCCATAAGATGGCACCGGTGATGCAGTTGAGAATATAACGCTGATAGTGCATGCTGCAGGCACCTGCAACAAATGGAGCAATGGTTCGCACGATGGGCACAAAGCGCGCCATAATAATGGTTTTGGCGCCATGGCGTTGGTAGAAGGCCTCCGTCCTTGTCACGTACTCACGTTTAAAAAATAAAATACGTTCCCTGCTCTTTACAAAGTTGCCCGCATAGCGCCCTACAAAGTAGTTGACATTGTCACCCAATAGTGCAGCGACAACCAGCAAAGGCAAGATAAAGTAAACATTTAAAGTTGAATCGGGCAAAGCAGCGATGGCGCCAGCGGCAAAAAGCAACGAATCGCCCGGAAGGAACGGCATCACAATTAAACCCGTTTCAGTGAACACAATCATGAAAAGGATGACATACGTGAGTGTTCCGTATTCGTTGACAATCGCAACCAAGTGCTGATCCAAATGAAGAACAAGATCAATCAGGTAGTCGATCATTTTCAATCAGCGTGAAATGGGGGAGCGGTGTTGTCTTTTTTTCTTTCCAGACCGAGAAAGTGCAAGAACGTGTCACCGCGCAAGCCCAAACGAATGGTTTCCAGTGGAATTACTTCATTTGGGGCGATATTTCCCAAGTTCACGTTGGCTCCCAATAATTTGATGAACCACACCTGTTGTGCTTTTTGGGGGGCTTCCCAAATGATCTTCACAAATGGGATTTTAGTTAAAATCTCCTGAACGAGGCCAGAGCGCACTTCACCCGATGAACGGAATAGACCAACGTTGCCTCCTTCTCGGGCTTCACCAATCACCTTCCATGCGCCAGCATCTAACTCTTTTTGCATCAAATCAATCCACAAATATGGCGGGATGATCTTGTCAGCATCTTTGGATCCAACCTCCGATAGTACGGTTACTTGGGCAGACAACTTGTTGATGTAGTCAAGTTTTTTATCGTGGTCTAAGTCAATTGAACCATCTGATACTTCGGCAAACGACATATCGTATTTGTCCAAAACTTTTCGATAGTCATCAAATTGATCGCGGATGATGAAAGCCTCAAACAGCGTACCGCCAAAGTAACAGGGCACGCCTGCATCTTTGTATACCTTTATTTTCTCTTTCAAATTGGGAGTAACGTACGAGGTGGCCCAGCCCAGTTTCACAATATCAACGTGGTCAGCGGCAATGCTCATAAAGTCCTCCGCTTCGCGCACACTCAGTCCTTTATCCATAGCCATCGTAAAGCCCATTTGCCTGGGCTTTTTGGTGCGCTCAGGCAAGTTTTTAAGATTGTAGTTCATCAGTGATTTTCTTTTCTAAACTGATCGATAATTTTAAAAAAGGCTTTTTGTGTTTCGAGCTTCGGAAAGAAATCAAACAAAACTTTATGCCCTTCGAAGTCCAAAATTAATGCATTTTCTAAAAATGTAAATGCCTCTTTGAATTTGCCTGCTTCCACCAGGTAAATGCACATGCGGTACAGCATGTCGGTGTCTTTTGGTGCATCGTGCAACGCTTGGGCCAGCAGTTCTGCGGCCTTCAGCGGTTCGCCTTGTTCATAATAAATAAATGACCAATTCAACCATACCTCTTTGTCATCAGGTGCAAGGTTTGCCGCTTCCTCGTATGCGCTAATACTCGAAATTGTATTACCTACTTTGAACTCCGCATGTGCGGCTGCCTTCCAGTAATCGGCTACTAAATGGTTTATTTTGATGGCTTTGTTATAAAAGTGAAGTGCCTGATACCACTTCTCCTGCTTTTCCAAACAGCACCCTGCGCCAAACCACGCTTCGTCATAAAGCGTATCAAGCTTGGTGGCTTTCTGGTAGTACTTTAGTGCTAACTCCAACTGATTGAGGTGTTCGTAAGCGGCACCCATGCAACAATACACCTCGGGGCTGGGTCCTTCAATCTCGATTGTCTTGTTGAAGGCTTCCAATGCATCCCGGTAGCGTTCCACATTCATAAAGGAGTTGCCCAGGTTAAAGTGCGCTGAAGCGAAGTTCTCATCAATCGCGATTGCAAAACCGTAGGCTTCAATGGCTTCTTCAAAGCGATTGAGTTTATTACAGACGATGCCCAGGTTGTACCAGGCTGCAGACGAATAAGGGTCTTCGTCAATAAATTTATGGTAGTAGGAGAGACTGTTTTCCAATTGCCCCACTACATCCAGGCAAAATGCCAGTTCATACAGCGAACCCTCGTGGGTAATATTTGCGTTGATCGATTTCTTGTAGTATTCAATAGCGCGGTCATAGTCTTCCAAACTTTGATACGCGAGCCCGATATTGTAGAAAACATCATCGCGATTGTCTTCGTTGAACGACAGGATGTTCTCATAAATCTGAATGGCTTCGAGGTGTTTGCCTTGTAACGACAAAATGGAACCTATGGAAAGATACACTTCCGCATCAGTCGGATGCAGGCTGCGCGTGCGCTCCAATAATGTCAACGCTTCATCGTACTGCTGCAAGTTGGAGAGTATTTGCGCCTTGATCGATATTAAGTCTGTTGAAAAGGGGAATTGGTCAATGGCATAGTTGACGGCCGTCAAAGCTTTTTTGAACTTCAACTTGTCCATGTAGTGATCGATGATGATCTCGTAT
>DHLV01000185.1 GCA_002405445.1 Flammeovirgaceae bacterium UBA4659
CCGTTAACCAACTAACAGACTTGCTACCCCGCAAGATGTAGTTTGTCGGGGGCTTACCTTAAAGCGGCTCCCTACATTGGTGCGGCTTTCGAACTTGTCGACTTCTTTTCTGGTGGAGGAAGATCATCTCCCCAACAAGTAGAAATCATGCCAATGGCAATAAATGCAACAATAAATCTGAAGGGGTCATTAAGGGCGGACTATCGTTATCGCGATATATCATTTTTTACCCCGGGTTCCAAGGATGTCGCTACCAAAGATACAACACTGTACCCCTACTATAACGAAGTTCTCGGAGTATTTAATCTTTTAACGACTCCAAGAGCGTATTACAATGTTGTTGACGTGGAGGAGGCGCAAACGCTTAATGTTGAAATGAATCGTAACTACCAACTTATTGACCAAATTGAGTACGTGGTAAACCCAGCAGCTGGATTTACAGATGTTGAAATAATGGGCAGTATTGTCTTTAAGCATTCAGTCACTGGTGGTATAAGGTTTCAAACAGGATTCTTGCCTGTAACTGCGTTGACGAATTTTAGCGTTAATTCCTTCATTCGAAGGAATTGCCGTGACGCTTGCGATTTATCCATAGATAAACCTGAGCTTAAACTTTTGGTAAACCTTAAAAGAGCTGCCGACCAGCAAAACGTAGCCTTTGTGGCTTCATATCCACTAGAATTGATACAAGCACCATCTGGTTTCAATTTCGACCCAGATATTTATCGGTATGTTGCAGATTGGAAAGCGCCAAGAGCACCAAGCGATAAGTCCTTTAGTGGAATCTACTCAAACGCAGATTTGAATGCGTACAAATCCGTTGCCCTTACGGCAGGAGCAACGCTTTATCCTACATCAACTGCAAGAACATTTAATTCTGAAATAACAAATTTCTCTTCATATTCTACTTCCTTGGCACCCGCTTCTTCAGCTAGGGTATATGAGTTTTGCAATACAGGTTCATATTCCACAAACCAATCTAGAAACGCTAGAATTCAACAATCAGAAAATTTCGAGGATGAAAATGATGAATTTTTAGATAAGAAATTTTCCGCCTTCCCCAACCCCTCCACGGGCAAAGTCTCATTCCGTTACTACATAGAAGCGCCAAGTCAAGTGCGGCTTAGTTTAATCAACACCACAGGTTCTGTTGTTGCCACCCCCGTAGATGCCTACCAAGAAGCAGGTGCGTATGAGATGAGTTATGATGCCAGCAACTTGCCCGCGGGTATTTACGTCTATACTTTGGAGACCAATAAAGGCAAAGAGACCAAGCGGCTGGTGATCATCAAATAAGTCGCCTTTACGGCATACGAAAGCCGCTGGTCACATTTGGAGAGTGGAATGCTGAAATGCCTATCTTTGAAGTCGTGCCTTCAATACAATTACCATGAAAATTCTGCCCCTCATTGCTCTAGTTTTTTTTGTTTCAATTTCTTATTCACAAAAGAAGGAAACCAAACCGGCACCCGGTGCCACGGAAAAGAAAGACGAACTCTCTCTCTCTGGTATCAAGTTCCGAAACATTGGCCCTGCCGTCACTTCTGGCCGCATTGCCGATTTTGCGGTGAACCCAAATAATATTCACGAGTACTATGTGGCAACGGCATCCGGTGGGGTTTGGAAAACAGTAAATGCTGGTACTACCTACGAGCCCATCTTTGATGGCCAAGGATCGTACAGCATTGGCTGCATCACGCTCGATCCCAACAACTCCAATGTGGTGTGGGTCGGCTCTGGAGAAAACAACAACCAGCGAAGTGTGGCTTATGGCGATGGCGTGTATAAATCCGAAGACGGTGGCGCCTCTTGGAAGAACATGGGCTTGAAAACTTCAGAGCACATCGGCAAAATCCTTGTTCATCCTACTAATTCAGATGTAGTGTATGTTGCTGCCATCGGCCCGCTTTGGAAAGAAGGTGGTGAACGGGGTGTGTACAAAACAATTGATGGCGGCAAAACGTGGGAACAAGTACTGAAGCTTGACGCTTTTACAGGAGCTAACGATATCATCATGGATCCGCGCAACCCCGATGTATTGTATGCGGCTGCTTTTCAGCGCATGCGTTCAGACTATGCTTACGTGAGCGGTGGACCCGGATCGGGCATATACAAAACTACCAATGGCGGCAAAACGTGGGACAAGGCGAACAACGGTCTGCCATCGGCTGACAAAGGAAGAATTGGTTTAGCTATTTCTCCGGCTGACCCTGAATACATTTACGCGATAGTGGAGGCCGCAAAAGACGCTGGCACTTACCGCAGCATTAACCGTGGCGCCAGCTGGGCAAAGATGAGCGGCCACCAAACAGGCGGCAATTACTATAACGAAATCATTGCCGACCCGCAAGATCGTGCCAAAGTTTACACAATGGGCTTTGCCATCAGTATCAGCGAAGATGGCGGAAAGAATTTTCGACCCATCGGAGAGAAATCGAAGCACGTGGACAACCACGCGTTGTGGGTGAATCCCTCTAACACAAAACACATGATTAATGGCTGCGATGGAGGCATCTACGAAACGTGGGATGGCGCCAAAACATGGCAGTTCAAAGCAAACCTGCCCGTAACACAATTCTACAAAGTGGAAGTGGACAACACACTCCCTTTCTATTATGTATATGGTGGCACTCAAGACAACTTTAGTTTGGGTGGCCCATCGCGCACGCGCAATGAAAATGGTATTTTCAATTCGGATTGGTTTGTCACTAACGGTGGCGATGGCTTTGAGAGTGCCATTGATCCATTCAACACCAACATTGTGTACGCCCAATCGCAGTACGGTGGACTGGTTCGTTTTGACAAGGCTACAGGCGAATCAACCGGCATACAGCCCAAACCTGGCAAAGGTGAAAATGAATACCGCTGGAATTGGGACGCTCCATTACAAACCAGCACGCACAAAAAGGGGCGCATTTACTTTGCAGCCAATAAAGTTTTCAGAAGTGATGATTACGGAAGCACCTGGCAAGTAATCAGTGGAGATATAACCCGAAATCTCGACCGCAACAAGCTGCCGTTGATGGGCAAGGTTTGGAGTATTGATGCCGTGGGAAAAAATGACGGAACGGCATTGTATGGAACCGTGAGCGCATTTTCAGAATCTCCCAAAAATGAAAACTTGCTGGTGGCCGGCACTGACGATGGTTTGGTGCAAATAACCGATGACGGTGGAAAAACATGGAAGAAAAGAGAAAGTTTTGCGGGAGCGCCCAACATGACCTACGTGCACCATGTAGTTGCTTCTGCACATGACGAAAAAGTAATCTATGCATTGCTCAACAACCATAAGCGTGGCGACTTCAAACCGTATTTGTTCAAGAGCGCTGATAAAGGAGCCACTTGGGTCTCGATCAGCAGCAATTTACCAGAGCGTGGTTCGGCTTACAGCTTAGTAGAAGATTTTATTGACCCCAACTTGTTGTTTGTTGGCACCGAGTTCGGGGTACATTTTTCGAATGATGGCGGAAAGTTATGGAAACAACTGAAGGGCGGGTTACCGACCATCGCCATTCGCGATTTAGCCATTCAAAAAAGGGAACATGATTTAGTGCTCGCTTCGTTTGGGCGTGGGTTTTACGTGCTAGACGACTATTCGCCCCTGCGCCACCTGAAACAAACCGAAGGCAAGGAAGCATTTTTGTTCCCCATCAAAAGCAGTTGGATGTATGTTGAGAATAGCCCGTTGGGCATCCGCGGCAAAGGCTTTTTGGGTGAGTCGCTGTATGCGGCCGAGAATCCAAAAGTGGGCGCAACGTTCACTTATTTTTACAAAGAAGAATTGAAGACACGAAAAGAAAAGCGCCAAGAAGAACAAGACAAACTGAACAAAGACAACAAAGATGTTTTCTATCCGACTTATGAAAGTTTGAAAGAAGAAGAAAAGGAAGAAGCACCTTACTTGTTGTTCACTATCCGAAACGAAAAGGGAGACATCATTCGAAAACTAAAGCCGGCAGCCAAAAAAGGTGTAAACCGATTGGTGTGGGATTACCGTTACCCCAGCGCCAACCCTATCAACGTCAACCCTTCCCCCACCGAC
>DHLV01000019.1:0-8081 GCA_002405445.1 Flammeovirgaceae bacterium UBA4659
GGGTGGAAGCATATTTAACTGGCTTGAGCTAGGATTTTTGATTTCAAAGTTTCTTTAAATCATTCTTGTTCATCCATTTCTTTTCAATTAACCTCAAACCTTTCTTTGATACTACTCGCAACAAGTTATCATAGGAATCAATCTCGTTAACGCTAGAAATATTTTTCAATCTCATTCCGCTTCGTTTTTTCTAGCGTTCAGGAATTTCAATTGATCCATCATTCATTACTAATCTCCTGATAGAATATTTTTGAAAAAACAATAGAAAAATCTGCCCCAATACCCTAGAGAGCTATCCCAAAAAATGCTAAAGCTATCACAAAACCAATTTCAGCATTTGAGAACGATATTGAGAAAGCTTTTAACATGATAAATGAACCGTAAGCGCATCCAAACGCGATGACCAAATAGAAAAATGGTGGCCGATATTTAAAACTTTGCTTCAGGTTCTTAACTAAAATTCTTCCTCAGGACGCGGAATTAAAACGGCATTGCAGGGCACGTTAACCTTCAATACTTCTCTGTAAAAACTTTAATTTCAATATTTTCGAGTTTACCCTCAGACACTACAACATCAGGTGAACCAAAAACACCCTTTAGTTTAGCCTTAAATGTAGCTGACATTTTAGCCATATCTGAAGCAGGCATATCCCACTTAGTAACAACAAATTGAACAAAATACCCAGCGTGGTTGGAGTCATTCTTATATCCAACCATTGCAGGTTTCTTTGTATCGCCAATTTCCGACCCACTCAACAACACTTCCATACGGGCTGTGGGCACTTCACCAACAGCTCCAGAAAAATCCTTGATCGAAAAAGTAAATTGCCTATCGTCAGGGGTCTTGTTAGATTTAAATGCCAATTGAAAATATGGTTTTCCGGTTGGATCAAACATTTTTACACCGCCTTTGTAAAACAGTGCGCCCTGATAAACGATATCACCTGTCCAAGCCTTGTCGTTTAGCATCAGCGATATGGTTCCATTTGAACTGCTGCTAGAAGATGCAACAGCATCCGCTGAAATCGTAGGAAACGCAGCACCTTTGTCCACAAAATAAAAGTCACCACCTAAATCGCTCACATTTCCTTCTATGCGTCTAATGTCAATATAACCAGTCTCTCCAGTTTTCAACTCCTGCCTAGTATCATTGCCTACTAGTATCTTGTTGATCGAAAATCGAACACGGACATTAGCAGCATTGATTCCATCAATCTCATCACCTACCTTCAGATCATGCCCGTTGAGCGGTAGATTCACCGAAACTATGTCTGGGTTATCCGTAGTAAACAAATAAGAGGTAGAAGCTTTTTCTTGCAAGGGCAATGCTGTGCTGCTTGCTGCGCTGTTCGAAGTAGCCTCGTTGCCGCTTTGCTTATTTGAGCAAGAGCTCAAACAAACAACAAAACAAAGGAAAAAGAATAGTAGAGGTTTCATACTAGTGGGTGTGAAGTTTTTGTCGAAAATTAAACAAAATTCATTTAAAGAGACAATACTTTGCCCCCGAAGTCAAAGGAATATTTGTTGCAGATCAATCCTCCGGATACGGAATAAAAACGAAATTGGTAAACTCTTTATCTACCACAAACAGGCAACAAAATTCATCGGGGTCTTTGTAGGTGTTTTTAAAGTCTTCGGTGCGGTCTTCAGCCACCAATTCGCGCTGTTGAAATTCGTTGAGGAACGAAGCAAAATAATTCCAGTCGAGCCCCAACGAAAGTTTATCTACCAACAATTGCCCGATGGGAATCACCTCTTTTGAGATGGCAAAAATGGGATAGTCAAAACCTGCCTTGCGGATTTGGTACGAGGCCTCCTTCAGTGTGTCTGCTACTTGAACGAAGTCGGCACTGATGGTGCCCAAGTATTTTCCATTGAGTTCGGGGTCGTTTACCATGTTTTCGTTGATAGTTGTTGGTTGTTGGTTGGGATTTCGGGTTGTCACCTTCCCATATTTGAGTGATGGTTTCAATTTTGCGCTCTTTCACTTATCCATTGGTCGCAATACTGTTTTAAATCCGGAAAAAATTCTTCAAACTCTCGTAGGAACTCCGGATAGTATCGTTGCAGGTCGCCCGAAGCATTTTCCATGTTAGAAGTGTGGGTTGTTCTGCGTGAAAGGCCGGTCAATGCCTGGTGTATCCCCTCCACACTCGCGTAGTTCAACAGCCAATTACCTCCCATCATGTAGGGCAGCATATTCCTGACCCGCACCGGCACAATAGTGTAGTGGGCTTCAATCAGCTGATAGGCTGCTGACGCATAGTCGTGCAAAGGCACGGGGTGGTACCTGGGCCATAGGCTTGCCAAGTAATGATCATAAAACACGTCAACGATTACGGGCGCGTAATGCCGATATCTGGCCCGCAGCCTGTCTTTGCTTCGTTTCACGATAGCATGCTTGTCGGTGTACTCGTCAATGGCCCGGTGCAACTCAATCCCCTGGGCGATATCTGCGCCAAACTGTTCTGCCAGATCGCGGCCGCGCACAAAATCGCCAATAAAATTACCCACCATGCGCTGGGGCTGGTTACCCGACAAATACAAATGGGCTAAAAAATTCATATTCGATTTTGGATGTAAGATAAATGAAAACAAGCTATTTTTATTCCATTAAAAAATCCCCACATTTATCCCCAACCTCAACCTGTATGGCTTTGTTGCAGCAACTGAAACTTTTGGTGAACCTCGCGCGAATCGATGGCGATATGGCCGAGCGAGAAAAGGAATATATCCTCAACATAGGAAAAGCCAATGGGTTTCCGGAGTCTTCGGTGAGCACGTTGTTTTACGGTTCGCACGAAGTGGTCATACCTGAAAACTTAACACCAGACGAACGGTTTGACTATCTCTTTAGCCTGGTTCAACTGATGAAGATCGATGAGCGCTTATACCGGCAGGAAATGCAGTTTTGCTCAAAAATTGCCGAGCGGCTGGGCTACAGCCATGATGTGATGTTTGACCTGCTCACCCACATCAACAGCACCACAGAAAAAAAAGAGCAACAAGCGTTGCGCGCCTTATTTGATCAGTATTTGAAGAAGTAGTCACCGCCAACCTGTCTATCTATGCGGCTTTTGAATCACCTGCTTTTTTATGGGTTCATTATACCCATTTCTTTGTTCCCATTTCGAATTTTGTACGTTGTATCAGATGGCTTGTATTGGTTACTGTACCGTACGGCTGGTTATCGCAAAAAGGTTGTACAGCAAAATATGCGCAACTCATTTCCGAGCAAAACCAGCGAAGAAATTGAAGAATTGACGCGTCTATTTTACAGGCATTTTTGTGACTTGGTTTTGGAAAGCCTCAAACTTTTTACCATTTCACAAGAGGACGCCAACGAACGGATTCATTTCAAAAACCCGGAGGTAATCAACAAGTATGCGCGGGAAAATCGGTGCGTGATGTTGGCCGGTGGGCATCTGAACAATTGGGAGTTGCTGGCGGTGGCAATACCCGGGCTCATCGAACACACAGCAGTAGCGCTGTACAAACCCTTGACTAGCGCCTACTTTGAGCAACGCATGCGCGAAAGCAGGGGTAAATTCGGCCTTCAGTTGATATCTACCAAAAAAGCAAAAGAGTTTTTCGAAGGCGTCTCGCCAAAGGCCACCGCTACCATCTTTGGAGTTGATCAATCACCGCCCAACCCGGCCAAGTGTTATTGGACGACTTTTTTGAATCAAGACACAGGAGTGCAGTTTGGATGCGAAAGATTCGCGAAAGAGTATGACCATGCCGTTGTGTATGGTCGGATTAACAAAGAGAAGCGCGGCTATTACAGTTTTGAGTTTTTTGACATTACCGACAAGCCCAGAGAAACCAAGCATGGCGAGATCATGGAGGCCATTACACGCCAGCTCGAAAAGGATATTTTGGAGACACCCGAATACTGGTTGTGGACACACAAGCGCTGGAAACACAAACGCCCCACAGAACAACCGGCTTTTACCCAGTAATCTGCAGGGCTAGTGCCCCTATTTCATTTGATCATCCTTTTTCATTGATCATCCTTTTTCAACGCCACCCACCTCGTCAGTGTGGATATAGTTGATCAACACGAATGTTACCAACAAGCCGGAGAATACGCCTTCCAACGCCACAATAAATGCAGCCATGTAAGGGTTCAAGTAGTGTCCCATTGGCTCCGTGTCGATGATGTGTTGCATCATATTGCTGTCAACTTTCATCCAAACGAACAGAAACAATGCGAATACAACTGAACCGATTGCCGCAGTAGCCACGCCAGTAGCGAGCGCTACAAAGTAGTTGAGGTGCTTACCGTGTGTTTCTTTGAATTTTCTGAGTGCAAAATACACGCCTGCCACCAAAATGAGGAGGTTTAGGAGCCTCAGCTCAACGTGGTCACTCATTCCGATCAGTTTCATCAGCAGGAAATAACCGATTAGACCTCCTGCGATGCGCAAGCCATATCCTTCCGGGATACGATTGGGATTATTAAGTATGCTCATAAATCTACAATTTAATGCTACGAATATTCAACTTTTCAAATCAATGCGCAACGTTTTTGATTGAGATAAATTCTCGTAAATTGGCCTTCCCAAAAAAAGAAAATATGAAAGTGTTAAAAATCATCGGAATAATTGTTGGTGCTCTCATTGTCATCGCAGCGGGCGTTGTTGTAATGCAACCCGCACAGGGCCATGTCGAAAAATCAGTCGTGATCAATGCGCCCGCAGGTTCCATTTTCCCCTATCTCAACAACCTCGAAAAATTTGTGACATGGTCTCCCTGGAGCAAGATAGATCCTGCGGCTAAAAACACATTTGAAGGTGCACCTGCGGGCGTTGGTTCTAAAATGCGCTGGGACGGCCCAAAAACCGGAAAAGGAGCGCAATGGATTACGGAGAGTTTGGAAAACGAACGAGTGAAGACCGGCCTTCAGTTTGAGGGGATGGAGGGCGAATCCAGCGCGGAGTTTGTTTTGACCCCAACAGAAAATGGCACAAAAGTGACCTGGAAGTACGCAGGCGAAAATATTGGTTTCACGGGCAAGGCAGTGTGGATGGTTATGGGCGGATTGTTAGAAGCACAATATCAAGACGGATTGAACGACCTCAAAAAAATGGTGGAAAGCCAACCGATGCCCGATAAAGCGATATCATCAGATTCTACCGAGGTTCAATAACATCGCAGAAAAGAAATACCGGGTGTGCCGACCCGGGTTTTACCGGAATGTGAACAGAAAATTTACAACAAAATTCCAGCACGTGACAATGATCGTAGCAATCGCTTTGGAGAGGTAAAAATTCTTTTTCATTCGGTCGTTCAACCACCAAACAATGACAGAGTTGATCGCAAGTCCGACCAACGCAAAACCAACAAATTTGATGTACTGCCCCGCCACATCCGGGTGGTGATTTTCAAACGTCCAGTTGCGGTTGATGAAAAAATTGCTGGTAGCAGCCGAAAAGAAACCAATGCCGTTGGCCACGTATTTATTGACGCGGAATTTTTCTTTGCAGAAATAGGTAAGCCCGAAGTCAATCACTAAGCCTGAAGCACCCACCACTGCAAAACGAACAAACTTCAGAAAAATAGGCGGCAGGTTGTCAAGCATTTTTCAAGGTAATAATGGATCGCTAAAAGTACCGTTATAATTTTTCAATCGAAAAAAAAATGCGTAGCGCATCGTTTCACCCGCTCGTGTAATTTTCACAGTGTCCATCGGCTCAATCTTCTCAAAATAACTGCCGAATGCATCCATTGGACTCTTGTAGTAATTGCTCACTGCAATGTGATAGTAATCTGAGCCAAGCTGCAAGCCTCCCCTACCGCGGTTCATCCAAGCATACTTGTGTATATCATTGAGGCTACCAATCGCAAAAAGTTTTCGGTTGTTGGGCCAAGCACAATAAAAGTCGAGGTGCGCAGCCGGAAACCACTTGTTAGAAACCAAACCCGCTTGCCTTGGCATTCGACCTCCCAATTCTTCTCGCTCAGCAATCTTTTCAAATGCTTTGTTAACTTGCTTCCACCCATACATGTCTTGGGTAAAATCATACTCGCCAAAGTTTTGCATGTCTGACGTTTTGCCCAACTGAAAGGGAGAATAATTTATGAGGTACAGTGTTGCGACTAATAGAAAAGCGAGAAAATAGCTCGGCAGCGTGAGGCGTAAAGGCGCATAGGCATTTTCTGTGT
Organism: Flammeovirgaceae bacterium UBA4659; assembly: GCA_002405445.1. GTDB lineage: Bacteria > Bacteroidota > Bacteroidia > Cytophagales > Cyclobacteriaceae > ELB16-189. The sequence continues at coordinate 6,169 of DHLV01000019.1, forward strand.
TTTGCATTCGTTCAGCCCAGTAAGCGGCAGACAAAACGATGAGTGAAATAAAGGCGGGGCCGGTCCAGTGCGGAAGCGTGCTTCTAAAAATGGAAAAGCCCGTGAACAGTAACCACAGTGGTATTGAGTTGAGTAACAGCAGCCATTTGTATTTTGATTCAATGAATTCGTTGCCTCTCCATAATGCAATCAATGCGGTTACAATCAAAATCACATTCAGCGGATTGTTATAGGCAAACTGCCCCCCCACTTCGGTAAGGAAATAATCAGGTCTGATTTCCCATGAGGGGGTTACGCGATCACCGTGAAAGGTAAAACTGATAAAGTGCTCGCGCAGGTTCCAAAACAAAATGGGAGACATCACCACCAGCGAAATAGCACCAGACAGGTAGAGTGACAACTCTGTAAGCCATTTGCGATTTTTGATCAGCACAAACAGCAAAACACCTACCCAAATAAAAACCGAATGGTACTTGGAAAGAATCGCCAATCCGGCCAGCAGGCCAAACAGCAGTACCCGCAAGCGGTGGGCTCGCGTGATGTCCGTTGCACTGAAAACGCCCACAGCCACCTGCACACTCAATAGCCAAAAGAACACCTGTGGCGCATCGGGGGAGAGGGAAAATCCGCTGAGTATGGAGCAGTAAATGGAAGACGTGTAAAGCAAAGCGGCATACCAGCCCGCCCGCTCATTTTTTACTTTTTTGCCAATGAGAAAAATGGTGTATGTGTTGATGCGCGATAATACAATGGAACCAAAGCGGAGAAAAAAATCATCTTCCAGCCAAAGGTTGAGCGATGAAAGTTGCGCCAAAAAACCGACCATGGGCGGGTGGTCAAAGTGACTCCAATCGGGGTAGAGGGCGTAAGTCCAATAATACACTTCATCGTTGGCCAGTTCTAATTGTGATGCCAACAATAAGCGCACGGCAGTGGCGATGGCGATGAGCCAGACAATCTTTTTCTTAATTGCCAGGTCTTGAATAGCAAACAACACGTGAGATATTTTCTTGCAAGGTAATTGATAATCCGTTGCCATTAATTTTCCGACTCATGCACCCGCCCTTGAACATTTTTTTCCTCGCGCCACTTTTTCAACTCCTCTCTCCTCCGGGCGAGTTCTTCTTCTGTTGGTTGATAGTGAATCAACGATTTTAAATCCGGTTGACCGGCATCTACCCAAGCCGTGAACCAAAGGTTGCCCGTCATTTTTACACTGGCTCTAAACTGCCGTTCCACCATTCCGTTCAGCAGCTCGTGGTAGCGTTTCGAATAGGATAGGGAAAACACCTTAACGGTTTGTTTTCCTTTGGTTTCAAAATTAAATTTACGCTCTCCCATTGTGCGGCTTAGTTCTTTTTCGATGTGCAGCACCGAATCAAGCGCTTGATGGGTGCGCGCAATCACCTTCCAGACTTCGAGTTGTACATTTTCGAGATGCTGTGCCCGGCCTACAAAAAAGTCATAATCACTAAAAAACAGTTCAGGCAATCGCGACTCCCAAAAAGCATGAATGCCGATTTGGTCGGTCAGTTGCCCGTCATAGTTGCGGGTCGTGTGCAATGGAACATGAGCATCGCCCACGTAGTGCCCCAAGTCGGCTGACAGCCGTAAGATACCGGCAGGGTCTCTCAACAAAAATGCCTCGCGCAGTTGAAAATATACGCGGTTGATGTGCCACGGCACAATGCCATGTTTGACTAAGCTATCTTCACCTATTTGGGTAACGGCATCGCTCCAGTAACGAGGCAGTTTGTACGCTGCACTATCACCGTAAACGTCCAAGTCAATATAGTGCCGCGGGGCTTCCGCAGGCACTGCGTAGCGCCTGCGGTCGGGGTTGACGGACGCATCAGTGATGTAGTCGAGATTCTGTTTGTAGAAGCCGCTCATCTCGGGCGGCAGGGTGAACA
>DHLV01000019.1:8245-8494 GCA_002405445.1 Flammeovirgaceae bacterium UBA4659
TCATCTCGGGCGGCAGGGTGAACACTGCCAGCCGGTTTATTTTTTGATGCGCGAAGAAGCCCCAGTTGCAAAAGGCCAAAACGATGAGAACACCAAAGAAGAAAAAATATCGCTTCACAAATCGATTAAGCATTTGAAATTACTTATTTTTATCATGTCAAAAAAGCTAAACTCAAACGTTCGCTCACTCAACCAGATAATCATCAAGATGGATCGCACGATGTCATCAATTATAAGAGGTCTGTTTGG
>DHLV01000019.1:8657-9264 GCA_002405445.1 Flammeovirgaceae bacterium UBA4659
GCAGCCTTTTTATATGCGTGTTGCGGCTGCCCGGTACCTCCCCTTCTACCCTACTATGTCGTTGACGGTTCCTATCGTACGCCAAGTGGTGCAGACCTTTTAAAACCGAAAACACCAAATTATTTCAGACAACAAGATATTCAAATTATCAGCAAGATCTCTGTTAACGGGGCAACAAAAATGGTTGATTATTATGACGACCATGCAGGAACACGAACAGTGCAGGTTTACTCAGGTAAATTTGACAACCCCAATGATACAAGCGGAAATCACATCAACATACGCTTACCAAATGCCGACCAAATTCCAGTTGAAACCTACGTGCGCTTGAGCCCCACCATTGTTGACACCATTACATATACTTTTGGGAACAATGGGCTTTTTCCAGACAAACTTTATTACAACCGTAAGCTTATTTGGGATTTCACTCTGGCGTCAGACAACCAATTTTTTCCGCGGGTGACAATCATAAAATAGGCAAGAATCCATTGCAGCACTGCCGATCACTTTTAAAGCTATTTTCAACATGAGATATGCAATCATTTTTGCCTGGTCGCTCACACAAGTTGCCTTCGCCACCGATCCCTACACACGCATCACCGCCATC
>DHLV01000178.1:0-11980 GCA_002405445.1 Flammeovirgaceae bacterium UBA4659
GTTGTCCTTCTTTTTTAGGTAAATAAAAAAAAGGTGTCCATTTCTAATTTTTCAATATGTTGCGTGAGAAACTTGAGACCACCATTTTTGAATTCACACACTCGAGCTAAAGATAACTGTTACTTGAGTTCCTTGACCAACAGTTGATTCAACCTCAATTGTTGCACCATGGATTGCAATAATTCGTTGACATAACGAAAGCCCTATGCCATCCCCTTTGATTTTGGAGGTATTATCAGTTCTATAAAAAGGTTGGAAAATTTTATCTAATTCACTTTGTTCAATACCCGGTCCGCTGTCAAAGATCCTCACCTCTATTTCCCCAGCTGAACAAATCAAAGAAACAGTTGCAGTCTTATCAGTTGAAAACTTACAAGCATTCTCAACTATGTTTTGAATTGCCGTCTTCAATAAATAATGGTTCGCCTGCAAGTAAAGATCTTCTTCGTTCTCGGGCATTTTAGTTGTATGAACGTCAACTTGATAGTTCGGACTCTGTGCATGAATATTTTCCCGTACTTCCCATATGATCTCATCGATTCTTACGCGTGTAGTTGCCAAACTCATGTTGTTTTGGTCCAAATATGCTAAATCAAGTAAACTATTTGACAGATGGTTAAGTTCTTTGATGTCATCTAATACTGAATGTAAAATCTGTTTATACTCTTGAGTCGGCCGCTCGTTCAAAAGCGTAACTTCTAATTGAGACGTTATCTTAGTCAATGGATTTTTTAGTTCATGAGATACGTTTGTGAGAAATGTTTTCTGCAGGGAAAAAGAATTTTCAATTCGGCTCAATAAGTTATTAAACATCGATACCAAATCACCAATCTCGTCTGGTTTTTCCGTAGGCTCTAGCCGTTGGCTAAGCTCAACCGTTGAGATATTTTGTACATCAACAATAACCTTTTTAATAGGCCTTAACGCTCGACCCGCGTAAAACCACCCAGCCAAGGCAACAATTGCTACTAGCCCAGAAAATAATAGAATCAATATGCTTCGTAACTTTCTAAGTTGTGTCTTTCCCTGTATGTCAACTGCTCCAGCGAGCACGGTATATGTCTGTCCCCTATCCTTAAATGGAATGCCCACTATTTCAAATTCTTCTTGGGCAAATCGATTTTCACCATTTATCCCAATCTCTTTTATAAGTCTTAGTGGGGCATCAAAACGAATAGTATCGTTATTGGTGTAAATTTCTTTCCCTGCACTGTCAAAAATCGAGATGTTTTCGCGATACAAAACATCTTGATTAGTAAGATCGATAGTTTTAAGCAAAGTAGAATCGACTTGCTCTACCTTTAGTAACAGAACTGCAGAGGTTATGGCTTTTTCGCGAAGCCGCCTATAAAACTCATCACGATTACTTCTTTTTGAGACAAAATAAACGGTAAAAAAGGCAACCAATAATATTGCGCTAACCAGCAGTGTGAATTGAAGCGTAAGGCGTGATCTGATGCGCATTCTATACCTCTTTCAAAACATATCCCATTCCAAAAGCAGTATGAACTAATTTTGAATCAAAATCTCGATCAATCTTTTTTCGCAAATAATTAACATACACTTCCACCATGTTTGTGCCTGTGTCAAAATCTACTTTCCAAATATTTCGCGCTAACTCCGCTCGCGAGATTACTCTTCCCTGATTGATCAAAAAGTATTCAAGTAAAGCAAATTCCTTTGCTGTTAATTCAATACTTTTCCCTGAGCGATTTGCTGTCTTTTTATCCCGATCAAGAACCAGATTCCCTAATGTTAATACGTTCTCTCCGGGCTTAAACTTTGCTTGTCGCTTTGTTAGAGCCTTGATTCTCGCCAGTAACTCTTTAAACTCAAAAGGCTTTACTAAATAATCATCAGCACCACAATCGAACCCCAACACAATCTCGTCTGTTGTACCCAACGCTGTTAACATTAAAATTGGAGTATCAACAGAAGCCTTGCGCAACTGCGAACAAAGGCTTCGTCCATCTAACCCAGGCAAAATGACATCAGTAATAATTAGGCTATAGCTTTTTCCAAGCGCCAAATATTTACCCTTTATACCATCAGTAGTTGCATCAACCTCATAGTTATTCTCTTCAAGGCCTTTTTTGATATACTGAATTGTCTTTGCTTCGTCTTCGATCAATAAAATATTCATATCGTAAAAATACTCGCCAGCCATTACTCGCCCCAGTGTTAACCAACAAAAACAAATTAAAGCCTAACCGATTTAAAAAAAGAGCCGGTGGCGCAAAATCTAACGAATTTCTAATCTGGATTTAACTCTGGATTTCCCCTTGTATGACGACCTTTAAGCAGGTTTTCATGGTTATGGCCGAAAGGCGAAACACAAATTTCTTTTTTTAAGCTGCTCTCAAAAAGGGCAGCTTTTTTATGCCCTTCACATTGCGCAATAGGGCAACCGCGCGCCCGTCACCATAAGCAAACACCACGGTCACGCGTATCAATACCCACCGAAGGCTGCATGGGCAGCATTTGTGTACGCCCCCACCGAACTCCGGCAGGTGATAATTGTCTTGTTTGCAGTGCGACAGATGTCATCGCACGGGCCCGCATGCAGTCGTTTCCTTTACTGCACAAACGCCAATCGGACAATGGTAACCCCCGCAACCGACAACTTTACGAATCATCCGCTGCTCCACACTGCATTCAGTTGGGAAAATGAGCGAAAAAATTTGAATGGCCTGCCAGATGGGCACGGGCTCAACATCGCTTATGAAGCTGTTGATCGACACGCAAACGGGGCATTGGGGCACCATGTTGCACTGCAATGGATTCGAAAGGATTATTCGGTCGTTGAATTTACATACCTGGATCTGAAACACCTTTCGTCAAAATTTGCAAACGCGCTGACTGCATTGGGCATTTCAAAAGGCGACATCGTTTGCACATTGCTCGGCCGCATACCCGAGCTGTACACGGTTGCGTTGGGGGCCCTTAAAAAAACAGCCGTCTATTGTCCGCTGTTTTCTGTCTTTGGCCCTGAGCCGGTGGTGCAACGACTGATTAGAGGAAAAGCAAAGATCGTTGTCACTACCCTCGGTCAATATGAAGCCAAGATCAAGCCATCACTTGGCCGACTTCCCGATTTGCGCCATGTGCTGATCATTGATACCCCAGAGAACATTGATGACCAAATCCTGTCCTATCCGCAGTTGATGCAGAAAATGTCAATAGCATTCACCATTCCGCCAACATCACCTGACGATGCCGCACTGTTGCACTTCACCAGCGGCACCACCGGAATGCCGAAGGGTGCGATTCATGTGCATGGCGCTGTGCTGATGCATTATGTTACTGGAAAGTATGTGTTGGACTTTCAGCCGACAGACGTCTTTTGGTGCACTGCCGACCCCGGTTGGGTAACCGGCACATCTTATGGCTTAATCGCCCCGCTCGTCAGCGGCATTACCAATGTTGTTGACGAAGATGAATTTGATGCTTTGCGCTGGTATCGCATTTTGGAGCAGCAAAAAGTATCAGTTTGGTATACCTCACCCACGGCCATCAGGCGCCTGATGCGGATGGCAATCAAACCCACAGAACAATATCATCTGCGAAGCCTCAAACTGATTGCCAGCGTAGGCGAGCCGTTGCATGCAGAGGCAGTGCAGTGGGGTCAAAAAACATTTGGGGTGCCCGTGCTCGACAACTGGTGGCAAACAGAAACAGGGGGAATTATGATTGCGAATTCTGTTTCCATGGAGGTAAAACCCGGGTCAATGGGAAAGCCCTTGCCGGGAATAGACGTGGCCATCGCAGACGTATCTGAAAACGACTTCCAACTCACCACGCAGCCGGGTGTCAGCGGCAACCTCGTCATTAGAAAAGGGTGGCCTTCCATGTTCCGCGCATATCTCCATGATGAAGCGCGATACAAAAAATGTTTCAGGGGAGATTGGTACATCACCGGTGATCTGTGCAAGCGGGATGCTGATGGTTACTTCTGGTTTGTTGGGCGTGCGGATGATATCATCAAAACCTCCGGTCACATGGTCGGCCCGTTTGAGGTGGAAAGTGCCTTGATGCACCACAGCTGTGTTGCGGAAGCAGCGGTTATCGGCAAACCCGATCCACTTATCGGTGAGATTGTGAAGGCGTTTGTGGTGTTGAAGCCGGGTATTGCCGCAAGTGAGCAAGTGCGCCTCGATATCGTTGCACATGCGAGGAAGAAACTGGGGCCGGCTGTGGCTCCGAAAGAGATTTCGTTTGTCGACAGTTTGCCAAAAACAAAGAGTGGAAAAATACTGAGGCGCCTGCTCAAAGCGCGGGAATTGGGATTGCCTGAAGGAGACTTATCTACGCTAGAAAAGTAAACCATGTCAACCAACATCAACATCGATCAATCGCAGGCGATCAAAGTCCTTTACCAAATGATGTTGATCAGGCGTTTTGAAGAAAAAGCCGCGGAGGTCTACACCAAGGGCTTCATCAGGGGCTTCCTCCACTTATACATTGGCGAAGAGGCCATCGCTGTTGGCATAATGAACACACTGTCGCCAGATGACAACGTGTTGTGTACTTACCGTGAACACGGGCAGGCGCTGGTGCGCGGCCTCGGTGCCGGTGTCATCATGGCAGAAATGTATGGCAAACAGGAAGGATGCTGCCGTGGCCGCGGTGGTTCGATGCATTTGTTTGATGCCTCAAAAAAATTCTATGGAGGCAGCGCCATCGTTGCCGGTCATTTGCCGCTCGCGCTCGGATTTGCCCTGTCCGACAAAAAAATGAAGCGCAGTGGCATCACTGTCTGCTTTTTTGGCGAAGGCGCAGCGGCAGAGGGTGCGTTTCATGAGGCAATGAACCTGGCAGCGCTATGGAAGATCCCCGTTTTGTTTGTGTGCGAAAATAACCTGTACGCCATGGGCACCGCCATTCGGTTCTCTCATGCATCTGTTGAATTGGAGAACAAAGGAGCGACCTATGGAATCCCTTCAAAGGTGGTCGATGGCATGGATGTTTGCGCGGTGATGCAGGCCGCCCGCGATGCAATCGAATCAATCCGCAACAACCAACAGCCGTATTTTCTGGTTTGCAACACCTACCGATTCAGAGCGCACTCGATGTTTGATGCGGAACTCTACCGCGAGAAGAGCGAGGTAGAAGAAAAAAAGAAACGCGACCCAATCGTGCTGTTCAAAAATTTTTTGTCTGCAAACAAGCTGATCACAAGTGCCGAGATCACGTCTCTCGAAAAGCAAATCGAAGATGAAATCACCGAGGCAGTGCGCTTTGCGGAGGCCGGAACTCCCGAACCCGTTGAACAACTCAGCCGATTTGTGTACAGCGAAACCACGTAACCATGAAAAATGATGGCAACTATCGTGCACTTTGACGTTGGCGCAGAGAATCCAGATCGTGCAAAAGCATTCTACCGCCAGTTGTTCGGTTGGAAACTGATGACACTGCCGGGGCCTGTGCACTACACGCTGATTGAAACCACCGACATACTCGGGGCCCGCGGTGTGGGGGGCGGATTGGCGCAACGTGAAAAAAACGACCCAACCGGCATGGTGAATTTTTTTGGTGTCAACTCCATTGACGAATCACTCATCGAAGTGCAAAAACTGGGCGGAAAAGTAATTCAGAACAAACAGGCTGTGCCCGGCTGGGGGTATTTGGCGGTGTGCCTTGATACCGAAGGCAATCGGTTTGGCCTCTTTCAGGACGAGAAAAATATAACAGAAAATATATGATGAACAACATGCAAATTTTAATCAAAGGCCTCCTGGCTGGTGCCGTCATACTGGTGGTGGGCATGCTTCTCAGCCCGGCTTTTCAGGCGTTGGCACCCGGCCTGAAAGCGGAGTATCAAAACCCGGATTTATTCAGACCGTGGTCAGATCCTATCATGAGCCTCTACTTCGTCCACCCGTTTTTGCTGGGAATCATTCTGGCGTGGATATGGAACAAAGTCAGCGCTGTTGTGGTTGCCAAATCAGAGTTACAACGTGGACTAATTTTTGGGGCTGCCGTTTGGGCCATGTCATCCTTACCGGGAATGCTCATCACGTACGCTTCTTTTCCATTGTCGGTGATGATGGTTACAAATTGGTGCATCAGCGGCTTAGTCGAAATGTTGTGTGTAGGCGTGTTCTTTTCCAAGACAATCAAATGAATGGGTACCACACCGCGTTACAAACACAGAGCGAAAGAATGAAATCGACTATATGATGAACGACACGCTGAAAACAATTTATGAAAGACGGGCCGTGCGGAAGTATCAAAGCCAACCCGTAGACAGCACGTTAATTGAACAAATCATAGACGCTGGCCGCATGGCGCCCACTGCCATGAATCGGCAGGAATGGAAGTTTTATGTTCTGACAGATCAGAAGATGATAGAAGCTTTATCTCCCGGCATCGTAAAAATAGCCGGAAAATTTCTGCATTGGGCGCATGGTTCCGATCGCAGTAATTCGGGTGATATCATTTTCCATGGCGCGCCCGTGGTGATATTCATAACGGGGCCTGCCAATAGTGAATGGGCTGCAATGGATATCGGCATGTGCAGCCAGAACATCATGCTGGCGGCAAAATCATTGGGGCTGGATACTTGCCCCATCGGCCTCGTTAAATTTTTGGCGAAGACAGAAAAGTTTGAGTCGCTCCACATTCCCGGTTCGGAAAAGATTTACATCGCAATCGCTTTGGGATATGGAGCAGAAAAACCGAAGGTGCATGAACGCAAGCGCGACAACCTGCGCCTGATCACCCATTTTGAGACACACGCGTTATGACCATCACCTATCGCGAAGCCATCAAACAGGCCATCAGGCAATCGCTGCTGAGCGATGAGAAAGTGTTTCTGATGGGCGAAGACGTAGGGCGATATGGAGGCGCCTTTGCCGTGAGCAAAGGGTTGTTGCAGGAATTTGGGCCGGAGAGGATAATGGACACACCCCTTTCGGAGGCAGGATTTGTGGGTGCGGGCATCGGAGCTGCAATTGCCGGCATGCGTCCGATTGTAGAGATCATGACGGTGAATTTCAGTTTGCTGGCACTCGATCAGATTGTCAATAATGCAGCCACACTGCTCCACATGTCGGGAGGCCAAGTGAACGTGCCTGTGGTGATTCGCATCAGTAGCGGCATCGGCAAACAACTTGCAGCGCAGCACTCTCACAGTTGGGAACCTATATTTGCCAGCATCCCGGGGTTAAAAATATTATCGGCAGGCACGCATGCAGATGCGAGGGGTATGTTACCCACCGCTTTGAAAGACCCCGACCCGGTGATCATTTTCGAATACACCAATATGCTCAACCTCGAGGGAGAGCTTGATGCAACGGCAGGCGCAGTCGACATCACCTATGCTGCTGTTCGAAGACCGGGCCACGACCTGTCGATCATCACCTACGGAGCGGGTGTCTATAAGTCTCTTGAGGCTGCAAAGGATCTGGCAGCTGCCGGGATAGATGCTGAAGTGATTGACTTACGCGTGCTGAGGCCGTTGGACGAAGTTGCGATCATCAACTCCGTGCGAAAGACACACCGTGCATTGATTGTGGAAGACGCCTGGAAATCGATCAGTGTTTCTTCTGAAATATGCGCCCGAATCATGGAGAGCGCCTTTTATGATTTGGATGCACCTGTGCAACGCTTGTGTGGCGTAGAAGTGCCGATACCGTACTCCAAACACCTCGAGGACGCCTCGGTTCCGCAAAAACAACAAATTGTTGAAGCAGCCGTAAGATTATGTGCCCACGCAAAAACTTAACGTCTATGCCCGAAATGATCCCTACAGCGCAACCCATTGAATTTAAGATGCCGAGCTTGGGCGCAGACATGGAGGCAGGTTTCCTGCGAGAGTGGAAAGTGAAACCGGGCGACCGGGTAAAGCGCGGAGATATAATCGCAGAAGTAGAAACACAAAAGGGCATTATTGATATCGAGGTGTTCGACAGTGGCACGATCGATAGAATCATCGTTAACGAAAATGAAAAAGTGCCTGTAGGCACAACCCTGGCCATCATCATTCCTGCAGCAGCGTTTGCCCAATCGCAAGTGGTTACGCCCGGCTCAGCCGTTGATCAGGTGTTGCTTCCGGTTGCACATGTGCGAGCCTCACCCCTCGCAAAGCGGATGGCGTCAGAACTGGGAGTGGACATTAATCACATCAAAGGCACAGGCCAGGATGGTGCAATCACCAAGGCAGACGTTGAAAGAGCCGTTCAAGAGCGCGCAGCACCCGTGCAGAAAAAAAAGGCAGCAACTCCCATTGAGAACATACGCGCTGCGGTGGCCGCTGCCATGAGCAAATCAAACCGGGAGGTACCCCACTACTATCTTCAGACACGAGTAGACATGAGCCATGCGTTGACATGGCTGGCTGCCCAAAACAAAGAAAGAACAATAAAGAACAGGCTGTTGCCGGCTGTGCTCTACATCAAGAGTGTTGCGAATGCCTTGCGTGATGTTCCTGACCTCAACGCTTATTGGTTAACCCAACTTGAACGCCAGCCCAATATCCATATCGGCTTCGTGGTGTCGATGCGGACAGGTGGCATCATGGTTCCGGCCATTCGCGATGCCGACAAGAAAACGGTTGACGAGGTGATGCATGCATTGACCGATATTATTACACGTGTGCGCAGCATGCGGCTGCGGAGCTCAGACTTGAGTGACTCTACCCTCACGATCACAAGCCTGGGTGTTGATGGCGTTGAAGCCGTGTATGGCGTCATCTATCCGCCCCAGGTTGCCTTGGTTGGATTTGGAGCGATCACTGATCAACCATGGGCTCACGAAGGGATGGTGGGCGTTCGCCCCGTTCTCACCGTTACCCTCAGTGCAGATCATCGGGCAACAGACGGTGGCACGGGCAGTCGGTTTCTGTCTGCTGTAAAAACATTTTTGGAAAAACCACAAACGCTATGGGAGACCAAGAAATAAAACATGAACTCATTCGGCTGCTCAAAACCATTGCACCAGACACGGAGCCGGAGAACCTAAAGCCGACCGACAAAATTCGCCAGACCCTCGGCATCGACTCGTTTGACTACCTGCAATTCATCGTTGGGTGCGATGATCGCTTTGGCGTGCAGACGCCTGAGGAAGACTACGGAAAAATCGAAACGTTGGCCACGCTGGTGGCGTACATTGCTGCAAGGGTGAAGTAGCAACACCCTGCTGCAAACACTTTCATCACGGATAACGCATTTGCAACGAATCATCCGAAGTGTTGCCGGCTCACCGTCTGCCTGGGTGTTGAGCGCAAACTCACCGGCTGAAAACCAACCACTGCCCCGAAATATCAACATCGGCCAGCACCAAAACAATCGCAGCTGTTTCCCCTGTGGTTCAGTTCTGCGTAAGAATTGCAGTTGCAGAATGGCCGCCTGCCTGTTGTTTGCCACGATGACGATCCAATATCCATCAACAATATATGCGATGGGTTGCGCAGTACCAGCGGGAAGTAATATATTTGAGATATGCACGCACACATCTCAAAAGCATTATTATCAGATGCAGCCGCCATCAATCAATTGGTCAATGCTGCGTACCGGGGCGAAGGCTCCAGGCAAGGGTGGACCACCGAGGCTGATTTGCTGGATGGCACCCGCATTGACGAGGCCACAGTGAAAGAATTGATTCATCGCCCGGACACTACCATCTTAAAGTATACCGACAGCGACCAATTGCTGGGTTGCGTTGAATTGCGGCAAGAAAAAGATAAGCTATACCTCGGTATGTTATCAGTAGCGCCCCATACGCAGAGCAAAGGTATTGGTAAAAAATTGTTGAAGGCAGGCGAAGATCAAGCAAAAGAATTAGGGATCAACACCATGATCATGACTGTGATTTCAGTGCGCAGCGAATTAATAGCTTGGTACATCCGCCATGGATATATATTGACTGGCGAGCGCAAACCTTTTATAGTGCCCGACACGCGGTGGGGGATTCCAAAACAAACGTTGGAGTTTGTGGTGCTTGAAAAGCACCTCACTTGAGCATTATTTACCCATTCATCGCTTACGATTTTTCTTCAATTCAAAAGGAACACCAAATGCTCCACACCAATCGCCTCCTTCAATCCACTTCGCCCTACCTGCTGCAACATGCACACAATCCGGTAGATTGGTATGAATGGGGCACAGACGCGTTGGCAAAGGCCAAGCAGGAAGATAAGCCGATTCTGTTGAGCATCGGCTACTCATCATGCCACTGGTGCCACGTAATGGCGCACCAGAGTTTTGAAGATGAAGATATCGCCAACATCATGAACGAGCACTTTGTGTGCATCAAGCTCGACCGTGAAGAGCGACCCGACATTGACCACATTTACATGGAAGCAGTGCAGGCCATGGGGCAAAATGGTGGTTGGCAATTAACCGTTTTTCTCACTCCCACACAAAAACCTTTTTTTGGCGGCACCTACTTCCTGCCTAAAAATTGGGCTCAGTTACTCATCCAAATCAGTAAAGCTTTTAAAGAGAAACGAATAGACATTGAAAAGTCGGCCGATGAATTAGGTACACACTTGAACGTGAGCGACCTGCAACGTTTTCAAAAAGCAGAAGCACCCGTTCAACCGTCCATCGCCAAAAATATGTTGGCCACTTTACAAAAACGTTTTGACTTTACGTGGGGCGGTATCGACAAAGCGCCAAAGTTTATCATGCCGTCCACTTGGCTGTTACTGCTTCGGTGCCATCAGCTTACACGAGAACCACAAGCGTTGGAAATGCTTCACCTCACTTTGAAGCGCATTGCACAAGGCGGAATCTATGATCAAATTGGTGGCGGATTTGCGCGCTACTCGGTAGATGGTGAATGGTTTGCTCCTCATTTCGAAAAAATGTTGTACGACAATGGCCAGTTGCTCACGCTGTATGCGGAAGCATTCCAATTAAGCCGCTACCCCGAATACAAATCTACTATCTATCAAACCGTAGCATGGCTCGAGCGTGAAATGATGCATCCGGAAGGCGGCTTCTACTCGGCACTGGATGCGGACAGCGAGGGAGAAGAAGGAAAATTCTATACCTGGACTTGGCAAGAATTGAACGAAGCACTCGGTGACGATGTGGAAGTAGCGGCCGAGTTTTATCAGATTGACGAAACAGGAAATTGGGAGCATGGAAAAAATATTTTGATTCGTTCGGACGAAACATTTATAGACACAACCATGGCAGGCCGTATTCATGAAATCAACCAGAAACTTTTTGAATACCGTGCGAAAAAAGTACGGCCCGGATTAGACGACAAAATATTGACGAGTTGGAATGCGATGACAATTGTAGGATTGGTTGATTGCTATCGCGCATTTGCTGATGCCCAGTTCCTAAAACTTGCCGAAAACGCCATCCGATTCATCGAGCAGAAAATCACGAAAGAAGGTGTGGTTTATCGAGCGTTTAAAGGGAAACATTCGGCAACCCCCGGCTTTTTAGATGACTATGCTTACTTAATTCAAGCCTATACAGCTCTTTATCAAGTTACCTTTAACGAGCAATACTTAGACCAAGCTCGTTTCTTTACGGAGCGAGTGACGAAAGACTTTTATGACGAACAAGAAGGTTTTTTCTTTTACTCCGCTCATTCAGCCGAGTCATTAATTGCTCGAAAAAAGGAAGTCTTTGACAACGTTATTCCATCATCAAATGCAGTGATGGCGCGCAACCTTTTCCACCTTGGCACGCTACTGGCGCAAGAAGAATGGAAAGAACTGGCACAACAAATGGTAAATCGCCTGGCGCATTTGATTGAATCTGAACCGGTATACATGTCGCACTGGGGAGTGACGGCATTGGAAATGGTGAATGGCTTGGCAGAAGTAGTGATAGTGGGTAAAGCAGCCGATGAAATGCGAAAGAATCTTCAGCAACATTTTATTCCGTTCGCGGTAACGCTTGGCACAACTTCAAAAAGTGAACTTGCTTTGCTGAAAGATCGCGAAGCGATGCGGGACACCATTTACGTATGTCGCAATCAAGTGTGTCAACTCCCGGTGCATTCGGTGGAGGAAGCG
>DHLV01000178.1:12075-13703 GCA_002405445.1 Flammeovirgaceae bacterium UBA4659
ACAGATTACAAAGTTCTAACGGCTTTCCATTATCTTCACTTCAAAAAAATGCTATGAGGCAAATTGTTCCATTGATTCTTTTGTCGACTGTTTTCTTTTGGTGGGGTTGCAAACCGCATCCAAAACCAGCGTCACTGGTAGAAAAAGTTGATTCGATCATGAAATCAATACCTGACTTTTCAGGTGTGGTGTTGGTGGCCGACTCCGGAAAATCGATTTATCATAAAGCATTCGGCTATGGTAACTTTGAAACCAAAGAGCCCAACGATACTACCACTATTTTTGAATTGGCCTCGGTTTCTAAACAGTTTACTGCAGCCATCATTCAACTGCTCGAGCAGCAAGGTGCATTGGGCTATGATGACCCAATGGATAAATATTTGAAGGGTATCCCCTACCCCGGCATCACTATCCGCCATTTGTTGACGCATACTTCGGGTTTGCCCGATTACCAAGCGATTATGGATGCGCATTGGGACAAATCAAAAGTGGCCAACAACAATGAAATCATTGAATACCTCGTTAAGTATCACCCTGATAAACGTTTTGAACCGGGCGAGAAATATGAGTACAGTAATACAGGGTACGTATTACTTGCCAGCATAGCAGAGAAGGCAAGTGGCCGTGATTTTATTGAGATGTGCCAAACAGCCATCTTTCAACCTTTGCTCATGACATCCACCAACATTCGCACCTTAAATGAAAAAAAGTCGATCATCAATTTTGCTTGGGGGCATATGTATGTTGAGGATAAGCAGCGCTATGTGCGAGCCGATTCATTTCCTTCTTCCAACTACACCATTTGGCTGGGCAATCGTAAAGGCCCGGGGCGTATTAGTTCCAACACCACAGACTTACTAAGATGGGACCAAGCGCTGTACTCAGAGCGAATTTTAACGAACGCGTCCAAGCAGCAAGCTTTCTCTCCGATGAAGTTGAAGAATGATTCGACCTCGAACTATGGGTTTGGTTGGGACTTAAAGAATGACTCAAAATTAGGACGGATTGTGTCACACAATGGCTACAACCCCGGATACAAAACCATTATCATTCGATTCATTGACCAGAACAAAACGATTATCATTTTAAGTAACAATGCACATTCAAAATTCAATGAGTTAGTAAAAGGGCTCACTTCAATTCTTTCAAAAGGCTAATCGGATAAATTTCACAGAAAATACCGGAAACGAATGACACACCGCCTCACACTTACAGAAGTAGAAAACGCTCATCGCGCCATCGATCCGGTTTTTTTGAACACCCCTCAATATGAGTGTGAGCCATTGAGTCAGCATTTGGGTTGTCGTTTGATATTGAAGATTGAGACGATGAACCCGATCCGTTCTTTTAAAGGGCGTGGTGCTGATTGGTTATTACATAAATCTACTTCAAGCCAAATAATCTGTGCGAGTGCCGGAAACTTTGGCCAAGCTGTCGCTTACTCCTGTCGTAAGAAAAAGGTAAAGTGCACCGTGTATGCAAGCACCACTGCCAATGCTTTTAAAGTGCAACGCATGAGAGATTTGGGTGCAGAAGTGATTTTGTTTGGAAACGACTTTGACACTGCTAAGCAAGAGGCTAAACGGGTAGCGGCAGTAAACAATGTCCGCTTTGTAGAAGACAGCAAC
>DHLV01000261.1:0-228 GCA_002405445.1 Flammeovirgaceae bacterium UBA4659
GTGTATTTTGATGTGACCAAGTATAACGAATCTCACCACTACGGAATTCTAAGCGGGCGCAAAATTGAAGAGCTGATGGAAAGCGGCCGAAAATTGGACAGCCAAGATGAAAAAAGAAACAAAGTGGACTTTGCACTTTGGAAGAAAGCATCTCCTGCTCACATCATGCGGTGGCCATCACCCTGGGGCGATGGCTTTCCGGGCTGGCATATTGAATGCACGGTGATG
>DHLV01000261.1:401-1236 GCA_002405445.1 Flammeovirgaceae bacterium UBA4659
GCACCAAATACCTGGGCGAGACATTCGACATTCATGGCGGTGGCATGGATTTAAAATTCCCACACCACGAATGTGAAATTGCACAAGCCGTAGGTGCCAACGGAAAATCGCCTGTGAAATATTGGCTGCACTCCAATATGCTTACCGTTAATGGACAGAAGATGAGTAAATCGCTGGGGAATTCATTTTTACCGCGCGAGCTATTTACCGGTAATCACCCTTTGCTGGAACGAGGCTACAGCCCGATGGCCGTGCGCTTCTTTATGCTACAGTCGCACTATTCCAGCACGCTCGATTTTTCAAACGATGCACTCAACGCTGCCGAAAAGGGATACAAGAAATTGGCAAACTCCCTGGTTATTGCGAAGAACTTGGAACACACGGCAAGTAATCATATAAATAGCTCATTCGTCAGTCAGGTAGCACAGGCGGTACAAGATGCCTATGCAGCCATGAGCGATGACTTCAATACTGCAAAAACCATTGCTGCGTTGTTTGAAATGAGTGCCATCATCAACAGTTTGAAAGCCGGCACCGTTGACGTTGGTACATTAGATACTGCCACCTTTCAGCAATTGAAGGCCACTTACATGGCGATGATGGAAGATGTTCTCGGATTGAAAGAGGAAAATGAATCAAGCAACACCACTCTTGGCAAAGTAATAGACGTGGTAATCGGGCTTCGCAAGATAGTGCGAGCCGACAGAAATTACGCCCTGTCAGACAAAATCAGAAACGACCTACAGGCAGCCGGTGTTCAGTTAAAAGACGGGAAGGATGGAGAAATCCGTTACACGATTGAGTAATGGGCCGTGCGCGAGTGTGTTGTGCGGTC
>DHLV01000261.1:1404-3585 GCA_002405445.1 Flammeovirgaceae bacterium UBA4659
CCGTTCCTGTTACTCTGGTTTTAATCGACACATTTCCAAATGTTCTGGCGTAAGCTGTTGATACTACCGATCAGGTTTTACCAAGGGGCAATTTCCCCATATCTGGGTGCGCATTGCCGCCACAGTCCGTCATGTTCGCAATACACCATCGATGCCATTCTTGAATGGGGTGTTGTAAAAGGCATCTGGCTTGGCGCAAAAAGAATTGCCCGCTGCCACCCCTGGGGAACCAGTGGCTACGACCCGGTGCCCAAAAAGAAGCGTTAACTTATCTTCGTTTGGGTTTGATCTTCTCCGAAAGACACTTTTTCAGCACTCCCACTTCGCGAAAGCGGTAGCCAAATGACAACCTAAAGGTGCCGTTGCAAGACGTAAACAATACGTGTTCATAGCGATTATCCACCGTTTGAAAAGCGTATATCACGCCTGCAAAAAAACGCTCACTGTTGAAGCGCGCTGCCGCGCCTGTGTTCAAATAAGGAAGAACATTGACTGTGGAAATACTATTCTGCCCTCCGGTATGTTGGAAGACACTCATGGAAGACCCCAATGAAGCGGCACCTGCCGGAAGCCAATTCTGTTTGAGGACATACCTACAGGCGAAGCCCGGAGCAAAGACAACAGTAGAATATCCAAGTTCCAGGAAGTCATCGCCATCGCCAAACGCACGATTATTACTCAAGTGAGAGATGGTCGAATCTGCTTTAAACCGGAAACCGTTAACCATGCAGATTGCCATTAACGAACGGGCACTCTTCACCTGGCGCTCGTAAAAATTGTAAGTTGCTATCACAGAAAATCTGCGCTTGTGAAAAAAGTAAAGACCGGAAATACCAGTACCCACTGTTTCAATGTCTCTGCGTTGCAATTTGGGCAGCCCCCTCAGAACGGGAGAACCCGAGTCTTCGATGTAGTATCCCTTGTACTGTTCAGAAAAAAGATCCAGCCCCCGGTTGTTTCCCACCAGGTTGGCTCACAGATCAAATGATTGCGATTCACCAAACTCATCGATACTGGCACGCGAAGGCGGAAATGCCACGATGAACTGAAAACTTATCTCAAAAATGCAGAATCCGAGGCCCGCATGATCGTTGACATTGGGTTCAAAATAAACTTTTCCCCCGGGCTGCGCACACTTTCGAAAACAAATGACGAAGCCCGCTGCCGAATCACCGGCCACACAAAAAATAATCGGGGAAACGTTGAACATACTGCGCTAGTGCGATGGAATCAAGGTACTTGCGCTATCAACACAAGTTAGTGCAGAAATGTGGTTGTTCTTCAAATTTTCTGATTTCGTTCGTGGGTTTGATTCATGGGCCGCAAAACCGAATGTTTGTTGGGTCTGCATTCTCGTGCTACTCGGATTGTTGCTTCCAGAGCAGTCCTGATTTCAACCTTACTGGCTTCTCGTCCGCCACGGTCAGCAATTTCACTTTATCTTCTGCATCCTGTTCGATGAACCGATCTTCACCGGGCTCGCACTTCAAACAAATCGCAATGCCTTCATTGTTCAACACAAGCCGAAAGCGTTGTTTTTTTGAGTGCCACATCATCATTGCCTTTTTTTGAGCAAGTGAACCAGGATCTTTAGGCCGGTGCCACAGGCATTAAAAAGCCTCACCCACATTGTTACCCACAAAGCCTGAGTGTGTTGTAGCCAATTTGCCCGCATCATCAGCAGGCAAAAAAGATGAAGCTAATTGATTGACAATGAATTGATTTTCAACTTGTCGGAGTGAATCCGATTGGCGATCAAAGAGCCGCTCCTGTCATTTATCAGGATTGCACCTGACGAGAATCATCTCGTGGGTTGATAGCCATCATTCAGCCATGTAAGAAGCTGCCCTAACATTGTGCCAACAAAACCAGCCGAACAAATGAAAACCCAACATAAAATGATTGCCATCACTGCGCTACTGCTTTTGCCTGAGTTGACAGCGGGGCAGAGAGTGGTGAGTTTTCAGCAATCCACTGCCAACAAAACAACAATATCCGGCACCAGCACCCTGCATGATTGGACCATGACCTCTGCGGAGGCTACCTATGATGCCAGGTTTGAGTTGTCGAACGAGGGCACCCCTATTCAATTGGTATCGCTCACCTACTCGCTACCAGCTGAAAGTTTGAAAAGCGGCAAAGGCGCTATGGACAAAAATGCGTACAACGCGCTTAACACAG
>DHLV01000261.1:3725-4121 GCA_002405445.1 Flammeovirgaceae bacterium UBA4659
CAAGCACAAGAAGATCACTTTTGTGCTCACCGGCTCTGCCGCAGAAGGGAGCGCCCTTAAGTGCACCGGTAATCTCACGATTGCCGGAGTAACAAAACCCATCACACTTGATGCCGATTGCAAGCCGGGAGCCAATGGCGACATGACTTGCACAGCCAAATACGCCCTGAAGATGACAGACTACAAGGTGGAGCCGCCCACATTTATGTTCGGGTCTATCAAAACGGGCGATGACCTTACTCTGGCTTTCTCAATCAACCTGACTCCCGTGCGATGATGCCGGATAAACCAACAAATATGTATCACCCAATAACAACCAATATACTTATGAAATATCCATGAGATACCAATCACACCAACCGATGATGAATAACGACCTTTGTAGGAAAGATTATC
>DHLV01000259.1:0-12242 GCA_002405445.1 Flammeovirgaceae bacterium UBA4659
GCTAAACTTTTGAATCGAAGCATTGATTCAAAACACAGCATGCGAACCGCCAGTATCCAAAACCACTCACTTCGAAACACTCCATCAACTCGGCTTAAGTTAACGACTATGGTGTTCTTCACCAACGAGCATGATGCCCACCCCGCTCACTCAAAAACAAAGTACAAATTTATTTTTCATTTAGCTTTCCAATACAGGTGGCTCACTCAACTCCTTCATCACCTCCGCAAAACTCATCTTCCCAACAAAATTCCTCACACCTTTCAATCCATCGCCTTCCAACATAATCTCCTTCGCCACAGGCATAGCCAATGCCTCTTGCACATTTTGCACCAGTCCGCCCGGTATTTTTTTTGCCAACAACGCAGCCATTAAATCACTGGAATTCATTTCTTGAATTTTACCAGCCAACAATCTATTCAACTCGTCTCTGTTTTTCACACGCTGTTGGTTAGTAGAGAACTTATCCAAGTCCCAAGGCTTCATCCTGACGGAACCGTCAGGACTAAGTCCTAATACTTCCATTAAATCTTCAAACTGCCTGTCACTCCCCACGGCCAACAAAATCTGTTTGTGGTCTTTGGTTTCAAAAACATCTCCATACGGTGCAATGTTGGGGTGGGCAGAGCCTTGCCGCGTAGGCAGTTTTTTTGCCACCAGCCAATTGGTAGCCTGGTTCGCCAACGATGATAGCGCAGCTTGTATCAAACTCACTTCCACCAATCCACCTTGCTGCGTTCGCTCGCGGTGTAACAAGGCCAACAACAAACCTTCCTTCAATTGGTGCGCAGCCAACACATCAATCAATGCCACCGGCATTTTGGTGGGCGGGCCATCTTTCGCGCCATTCAAATCCATGAAACCAGATTCTGCCTGTATCACCGCATCATAACCCACGCGCACATCGTCACTTCCATAGCCTGTTATTTGTCCGTAGATGAGTTGTTGGTTGATGGCTTTTAATTGTTCGTAACTAACTCCTAATTTCTCGGCATCACCGGGTTTGTAGCTGGCAATCACCACATCCATGGTAGGCACCATCTTCTTCAACGTTTCGAGGTCGGCAGGCTTGCTTAAATCCAACGCCACAGATTGCTTGCCCCAGTTGCAACAGCAAAAGTAAGCAGAGCGGTCATCGGTGGTTTCGCCTGCACTTTTCCAACTGCGGGTTACATCGCCTCCGGTTTTCGGGTTTTCGACCTTAATTACTTCTGCCCCCAGCTCGGCAAAGAACTGCCCCACGCTGGGGCCAGCCAGCACCGAGGCCAGCTCTAAAACTCGTAGTCCCGCGAACATTTCTTTACTTTGCATCGTTGTTTATGGTTTCAAACTTTACCAATATATAAAAATGCGCGTTTTACTCGAAGCTATCTCAAAAAGTGTGTTTACTGTCAGCCTGAGCGTGGCGAAGGCTTTTTGCACTCGCAACTTAGGTTTCGCCAAGCTCAACCTGACAAACTCGTCTTCTTTCGGATGGTCTTTCTTATTTGCTGTTTTGGTTCTCGGTTCATGTTCAAAGCCTGCTGAATTGAAGACCGGCACTTGGCGTGGAGTAATCGATTGTCAGGGCCACGACCT
This sequence comes from Flammeovirgaceae bacterium UBA4659, assembly GCA_002405445.1. GTDB lineage: Bacteria > Bacteroidota > Bacteroidia > Cytophagales > Cyclobacteriaceae > ELB16-189. Next base: position 1,579 of record DHLV01000259.1, read on the forward strand.
TCCCTTTATTTTTGAAGTCGCCAAAAATGGTGAGCAGCTGAACGTACACATCAAAAACGGCACCGAGGATTTATTGCTGGACGAGGTGAGCCTTTTTGGCGACTCGGTGCTTATGGTCATGCACATTTTTGATGCCGAGATTCGCGCCAAAATAAATGGCGACCAAATGACCGGAACGTTTGTTAAGAACTATGCACCCGAAGCGAATCAGCCCTTCAGGGCTTCTTTCGGTGAAGATTTTCGCTTTGCAAAAAACACTGAAGAAAAAACCATCGACTTTAGTGGCAAGTACCAAGTGGAGTTCATCACACAAAAAGGTAAAGCCATTCCTTCAGTAGGAATTTTCGAACAACAAGGCAACCATGTAACGGGTAGTTTTTTACGGCCTACGGGCGATTTAAGGTTTTTGGAAGGCAACGTGGTAAACAATCAATTGTTGTTAAGTGCTTTCGATGGAAATCATGCTTACGTATTTGTCATCAATCAACAAGGCGATTCATTGAAAGGCGATTTCTATTCCGGTAAGCTAGGCTATGAATCATTGAGAGCCATCAAAACTGACAGCGCTAAAATGCCCGACCCCGAGTCGCTCACGTATTTGAAAGAGGGTTATGATAAAATCGACTTTAGTTTTCCTGACTTAGCAAAGAAGGTCATTACGCCCAACGATGAAAAATACAAAGGCAAGGTGTTGATTTTACAGATACTGGGATCATGGTGCCCGAACTGTTTAGATGAAACGAAATTTTTGGTGCCATGGTACAACGAGAACAGCAAACGCGGAGTAGAAATTATCGGGCTTTGCTATGAGCACAAAGATGATTTTGCTTATGCCAGCGAGCGCGTGAGAAAAATGCAAGAGAAATTGAATATCCCTTACGACCTGGTGATTGCAGGTGTGAACGACAACGAAAAAGCATCACAAACTTTGCCCATGCTGAGCAAGGTGTTAGGTTTCCCTACTACCATCATTATCGGCAAAGATGGCAAAGTGAAAAACATCCACACAGGCTTTGAAGGGCCTGGTACAGGCATTTACTTCGAACAGTACAAAGAGCGGTTTAATCAAATCATCAATGAACTTTTAGCAGAAAAATCTCCTTCTAAGTGAAATGAAAAAAAGAGTTGTAGTCGGTCTATCGGGCGGTGTTGATTCCAGCGTGGCGGCTTACTTGCTAAAAGAGCAAGGCTACGAGGTAATCGGCATGTTCATGAAAAACTGGCACGATGATTCTGTCACCATCAGCAACGAGTGCCCCTGGCTTGATGATAGCAACGATGCCATGATTGTGGCCCAGCACTTGGGCATCCCGTTTCAAGCCATTGACTTAAGCGCAGAATACAAAACGCGCATTGTCGACTACATGTTTGACGAATACCAAGCGGGCCGCACGCCTAACCCCGATGTGCTTTGCAACCGCGAAATCAAGTTTGATGTTTTTTTGGATGCGGCTGTAAAACTGGGTGCCGACTTTGTAGCGACCGGCCACTATTGCAGAAAAGGAATCATTGAAAAAGATGGTAAACAAATTTTTCAATTGCTAGCCGGAAAAGACCCGAACAAAGACCAAAGCTATTTCTTGTGTCAGCTCACCCAAGCGCAGTTGTCAAAAGCATTGTTTCCAATCGGTGAATTACTCAAACCAGAAGTACGGGCAATTGCAAAAAAAGCTGGCTTGGCTACTGCTGAGAAAAAAGATTCGCAAGGGTTGTGCTTCATCGGCAAAGTGCACCTACCCGATTTTTTGCAGCAACGGCTAGAACCCAAAAAAGGTAAAGTAATAGAAGTATCCGCTCAATCACCGGCTTTTGCCAACGGCTGGGCTGATGATGACTTGGAGAATTTGACCAGGCCGCACAGCCTGCAACCAACTTTTGGTGAAGTAGTGGGCGAACACAATGGGGCGCATTTTTATACCATCGGTCAACGCAGAGGTTTAAATATAGGTGGTTATGAAAAACCGCTATTTGTGATTGGCACAGACACAGATAAAAATGTGATCTATACTGGGTCAGGCGATGACCATCCCGGGCTTTATCGAAAAGGTTTGTTCATTGCTTCCGCAGATGTGCATTGGGTACGAGATGATTTAAGATTGCAAATTGGTGATTCCAAAAAGTTATACGCGCGAATTCGCTACAGACAACCATTAGAGGTTTGCACCTTGCATCAAAAAACAGACGGCCTCTACATTATTTTTGATCGGCCACAGCGTGGTGTAACACCCGGGCAATTTGCTGCCTGGTACGATGGCGAAGAACTGATTGGGTCTGGCGTCATTGATTAGATCTATTTCTTAAATCCAATACCAGAAGTACAAAAGCAATAATCATAAAAAGCAGGATCGTCATATCCAACCAGCAAACAATTTGAGTTTGCATCCAAAATCTCAACGCACTTCCCCCATGGCTATATAATTGCTGCAGCAAAAGCAAAAAGAAGAAATAGACAAAGAATGCCGGACGGTTTAAAAAACCGTAGGCACAAACTAGGTTTATAAGTACAAACAAACCGTGACGCCAAACGGGAGAAGAATTGACAGGATAGAATATACCAAGAAAATGAAAGCCAGCTAGAAGCAGGCTCAATGCAGCATAAATCCAAAAAGTAGCTTTTAAGAAATTATTCCGCACCCTCCCTGAATCCACTTACGCCTCCCGAAATAATAAACTTCATTGCAATCGGCCCTGGCACATTGAGGGGCTGAACATTCTCTTTTGGAACAATGAAATGATCACCCGCCACAGCATACGATTGTGGAAAGTAAACGACTATCATATCATTTAAACCCAGTTCGCTTAAATCATTTTGAGTAATAAACCCAACGCGGTGCAGTTGGTTTTCTTTGTTAATGCGAACCAAAACGGGTCGATCAAATTTTTTCTTATCGCCTACAAAGGCCGCCAGCAAATCTTTAACGGAAGAATAAATCAACTTCACCAACGGAATACGATTCATTCCCTGATCGAACCAATTCGAAAATGTTTTAAACGCAAAGTTGGAAGTGAGATAGCCAAACAACGTAATCACCGACAAGATGATAACAAACCCAACACCCGGATAAGGGAGATTGAGACGGCTATCCAGCCATTGAAACGAAATAAAAACAAAATATACAGTGGCTACCAGTGGTACAATGAACAGGGTGCCATTAAAAAAGTAGCGAACTATTTGCCCGAAAAGTCCTCTCATAGCATGACGGTTTGCGAAGTTGATCGATATAATTTTGACGCCCAACAAAAAAGGCTTCAAAGTTTTTGAAGCCTTTTTTTATTTAGTTCCAATCCATTTACAAAGAGAAGCCTAGGAAGCTCAAAAAGCCCAACGACATCAAGCCCACTAAAATAAAGGTGATACCCAAGCCTCTCAACGGTGCAGGTACATTTGAATATTTCATCTTTTCACGCACACCAGCCAATGCAACAATGGCCAACATCCAGCCAATACCTGAACCAAAACCAAATACAGTAGCTTCAGCCAAGTTGTAAGGGCGACCTACCATAAACAACGCAGCACCTAAAACCGAGCAGTTCACAGCAATCAGTGGAAGGAAGATACCAAGCGTGCCATAAAGTGCCGGAGAAAACTTTTCAACAGCCATCTCAGTCAACTGCACAATCGCAGCGATAACCGAAATGAACACGATGAACTGCAAAAAATTTAAATCAAAATTGGCAAAATCAGGGCCAAGCCAAGCGAGTGCACCCGCGTTCAACACATAGTTTTGAATTAACCAGTTGATGGGCACCGTAACGCCCAACACAAATACGACTGCAATGCCCAAGCCAATGGCGGTCTTTACTTTTTTGGAGATGGCCAAGAAAGAACACATTCCCAAGAAGTAGGCAAATATCATATTGTCGATAAAAATCGACCGAATTCCAATGCTAACTAAGTTTTCCATAGCTATTTGATTTTAATGTGATTCACGATAGCCGTTAATCGAGCGTTGCACCCAAATAATTACCCCCAACAAAATACAAGCTCCGGCCGGTAACATCATCAAACCATTGCCCTGGTAGTGAATCCCCATTGACTCAAAAACCTTCCATTCAAATGACCAGCCCTTAAACAACGAACCTGATCCCAGTAACTCACGAAAAAATCCAAGAATCAAAAGGATTATACCATACCCTAGTCCATTTCCAATTCCATCCAAAAATGAAGGCCACGGTTTATTACCCATGGCATAGGCTTCGAGTCTACCCATCACAATGCAGTTGGTAATAATCAAGCCGACAAACACAGAGAGCAATTTCGCCATATCATAAAAATATGCTTTCAGAAGCTGGTCAACCATAATTACCCAAACAGATACAACGGCCAATTGCACAATGATACGAATCCTAGAGGGGATCGTATTACGCAGAAATGAAATGAACAGATTAGAAAACATGGTGACAAACGTCAGCCCTGCAGCCATAAAAAAGGCCGGCTTAATTTGGGAAGTAACCGCCAAAGCAGAGCATACACCCAGCACTTGCACCGTAATCGGGTTGTCGATATCCAACGGATTGGAGATCAGCTTACGATTTTTTTTTGAGAAGAGCGGCTCAGACTTCTTCTCAACAACTTCTACTTCTGCAACTTCTGTGCTCATAAGCTCGCGGTATTTTGTTTGTTTTTAACGAGATAAGTTTTGTAGCATGAAAAATAATCGAGTAACATATTGTTTACGCCTTTCCCTGTGAGCGTGGCACCCGACATTCCGTCTACTTTGTGGTGATCATCGGCATAGTTCATTCCCTCGCCCTTCATCATCATAATCGAAACGAGCGTGGTACTGCCGTCAAAAACCTTCTTGCCGATGTAGCGTTTTTGGATTTCGTCTGTTTCAATGCGCGCCCCCAATCCGGGCGTTTCACCTGCATGGGCAAACTTAACCCCGCGCAAGGTATTGAAATCTGACTCTAGTGCCACAAACCCCCAGATGTTATTCCACAAGCCATAGCCATACACGGGTAAAACCACTGCTTCCACCTTGGTTGGATCGGCTTCATTCAGAAACTCATATACGGGAAGCACGCGATCTTCTGCTTTCTTCTTGTACTCCGAAGCAACTGTGATCTTTGCCGGCTCGATATTCGGAACAACGTTTCCATTGTAGTCAATTACAAATCCTTTAATACGTTTTGCATACAGCACTGGAATATCTGCGCCTTCTGAAATTGGCATCACTGTCGAAAGGATATTTGTTTTTTGTTCCAATGCAATGTTGGCATCTTGGCGGTCTTTTAAGCTTATTGACGCAAAGGCTAAAACACCCGCGCACACCACAGTAAGGATGGCCGAGTAAACGATGATGTAGGTATTAGACTGTCGCACGTTTTAATCTTCTGTTTTTGTTTGCACTAACTACATAATAATCGATGAGCGGAGCGAACACGTTCATCAACAAAATTGCCAGCATGATACCCTCTGGGTAAGCTGGGTTAAACACACGGATTAATACCGTGAACACACCAATCAAAATTCCGTAAATCCACTTGCCCGTTTCAGTCTGCGAGGCCGTTACAGGATCAGTAGCCATGAACACGGCACCGAAAGCCAAGCCACCGATTACCAAGTGGTAATGTGCGGGCATTTCCATAAACGCATTGCCGCCAATGATATTCAGTAACAAACCCATGCCATAAGCCCCACCAAAAACACTTACAATCACTTTCCAACTTCCGGCACCAGTGGCTACCAAAATTAACGCGCCAATTAAACACATTAAGGTAGAGGTTTCGCCAATGCAACCAGGCATAATGCCCATGAACATGTTGTTAAAGGTGAATACACCCTCATTCCAACCTGCACCAAATGAGTTTAACTGTGAAACTACATTTGTGCCTGCTGCCACAGATTCGGCCGCAATTGAAAGAGGAGTAGCGCCAGAATAGCCGGCCACTGCTTTGGCATCACCAAGGTATGTCCACACGCTGCCCGAAATATCGGTGGGGTAGGCGAAGTACAAGAATGCACGAGCCGTTAAGGCAACATTCAGTACGTTCATCCCTGTTCCTCCAAACGCCTCTTTGCCGATGATGACGGCAAACGCAGTAGCTACGGCAACTTGCCAAAGCGGAATATCGGGTGGCATTACCAACGGAATTAACATACCTGTTACCAAGAAACCTTCATTTACCGGGTGTCTGCGTATAGTTGCAAACACAAACTCAATTCCCAGCCCGACACCATAAGACACCACCACAATCGGCAGCACTTGAATGAGGCCTACCGTGATCTTGTCGCCCAAAGTGGCGCTCGCCTGACCGATAGCTAAAAAATGTTGATGGCCTACATTCCAAATACCGAACAACAAGCACGGCACCATGGCAATGATCACGGTCATCATTAAACGCTTCAGATCGATGGCATCGCGAATTTGCGCTCCCTTCGCACCGTTGGTAGTAGCGGGCGCGAATAAAAACGTCTCCAATGCCTCGAAAGAATAATAATGCTTTTCCCACTTGCCGCCCTTCATGAAGTGCGGCTTCACCTTTTCTATTTGATCATGTAAGAACTTCATCGAACAATAAGCTATTAACTGTTTTGAACTAATTCAATCCCTTCGCGAATAATCTCTTGCACGTTGTGCTTCGATACATCTACAAATTCGCACAACGCAAGGTCTTCCTCTATTACTTCGTAAATACCCAAAGCTTCCATCTCATCGATGTCTTGCGCCATGATGCTCTTGATCAAATGGGTAGGCAGCACATCCATCGGTGTTACCTGTTCGAATACACCGCTTTGCACAAATGCGCGAGGCTCACCATGTGTATTGGTATCCAACACTCTTTCTTTGCCGGGCGACAAGAATGACAACAATCCGAGGGCACGTTGGAAACTGAGTTTGCGAGCGCCAGGAGTAATCCAACCTACAAACTCTGCGTAGTCGCCCTCGGGCAGAACGGTGATTTGCTGATCAAAAAAGCCGATGTGGCCATCCTTGCCGATTGCCGTTCCCGTTAAGGCATTGCCCGACACAACACGAACGTGGTCGTTGGTGAGGTTACCCTCGATGAATTTCTTCACGGAAGCACCGGTATAAGTTTTATAGTACTGGGGGGCCTTTACCTCCGAGCCTGTTAATGCCACCAGCTTTGACGCATCGTAAATGCCATTCAAAAAGAGCTTCCCAATCTGGATTACACCTGCGGGGCTGATCGTCCAAACTATTTCGCCTTTATTGATGGGATCAAGGTGATGAATCTGCACACCTACGCAACCCACCGGGTGCAAGCCGGAAAATTTGTTAACCTCAACGCCTTTCACCTGCGCGAATACCGTGGGTAACTCACTAGAAGCGTGTGTATTGACATGCACTACCCCGGCTGTCAGTTTTTTCAAAACATCAACTCCGACTTGAAAGAACTGGTCTTGCCCCTTATATAAAATGCTATAATCCGGTGCCAGCGGGTGAGAATCAAATGCGGAAATGTGGATTGCTTTTGGAGTGGCACCCGGGTCGGCCACAATACCAAAGGGGCGTTGTACCAGGTTGGTCCACACGCCAGACGCCAGCAGTTGTTGTTTGATATCACCGGCAGAGGCATTGCTGATGTCGGATACTGAATACTTTTTGAAACTGGCATGCTCAACTTTTTTATCTGCCAGAATCTTAATCTCCAATAATTTGCGCTTTTCGCCACGTTTGATTTCTACAATCTCACCGCTTACGGGAGCAGTGAACACGATTTGCTCGTGACGTTTGTCGTGAAAAAGCGGGGAGCCAGCTTTGACTTGATCGCCCACATTGACCACCGTTTTTGGCAAATAAATACCATAAAAATCAGTGGGTTTGATGACAAACGTTTCTGGTTGGTCTGTTTCAACCACTTTGGGTGCTGCTTTGCCGGCCAAATTGATGGTGAAACCTTTCTTAAGACGGATGAATTTGCCCATGGGCACGAATAGGTAAAATTTTAGAATGGGCAAAATTAGCAATAAAAACCAACGCACAAAGCGGCCAGAAAACAAAGAATTTGGGCGGAAAGTAAGCTGTTTGAAAGGCAAGTGAATCCGATTGCGAAAGGGTTGAACAAACATGCCTCGTGACTATTCCACAAATCTGAATCCAGGTGGGTTATCACAGCGATTTTAGCTGATTCGTTTCAAAACGTTGGGGGCATAAGGGAAAGTTATGGAGTATTGGGATTTGAACCCAAGTCTATTTACAAGCTCGCTTTTTTGCGCACTACCCCTCCGAGAATGACGGTGACTACCAATGTAACGAAAGTCGAAATCACAAAAATCCATTCCTGGTTTTGTGAATAATCAATCATCAACAATGACGTAATTAAAGAATAAACCGCAATAACTGGCAGGATGTAGATAAGCAGTAATCTACGCGCCTTTTTTACATCATAACTCATTTTGCTCTGGTTGTCGAAAGCACAATTTTAGACAAGGCCATACGAATTACTTCATCTACCTGTTCTTCAACGGTAATGTGGGTAGTATCTATTGTCTGCGCGTCAGCTGCTTTTTTCAAAGGGCTTTCTTTGCGCGTACTATCTATCTGATCTCGTTGTTTTAGGTTTTGAATGATTTCGTCAATATCCACCATCTCATCTTTTTCCAACAACTCTTGCTGCCTGCGGTAGGCGCGCACATCAATATCGGCAGTTAAAAAAGCTTTCAGCTCTGCATCAGGGAATACCACCGTGCCAATATCGCGGCCATCCATCACAATCCCTTTTTCTTTGCCCAATTTGCGTTGCAGCGCCACCATCGCCTCTCGAACTTCCTTTACTGTGCTCACCTGGCTCACGTTTTCCGACACCCGCATTTTGCGAATCGGCTTTTCTACATTCACACCATTCATAAACAACTCACTGATGCCCTTGGCATTCACACGAAACTCCAAGTTGATCGCAAACAGTGCCTTCATCACTTCACGTGGATTAGACGGAGTTACCAAATGATCTAAAAAATACAAGGTAACAGCGCGATACATCGCACCTGTATCGATATACCGGTAACCAAGTTCTTTCGCTACTTCTTTGGCCGTAGTGCTCTTGCCGCATGCAGAATAACCATCTATGGCGATTACAATCTTTTGCATGGCTCAGCAATCTTTTTGCGGACAAGGAAGTGGTTTGTTGGGATTCGGCTTTTTATATTTGGGTTGGTATCCGTTGTGGCGAGAAGAAGAACATGCAAACAATAGAGAACAGAATAAGAGAATAGAAACCAATCTGAAACTACGCGAAATCATTAGGAGGCTTTTTTAAGTTTCTCAGATTTTAAATGCAAAATTTTTCCTATTGCTTCTCCATGGCTGATAACTTTCCCTTTGTCAGGATTTTGACGAGCATACTCAAAATAATCTGGATTTTTTTTATCGCTGGCTCTCACACCAGTATTGCTTGACATCTTCTTCATACGGCAAATCGATTTGTAACGCCTCTACGTCAAAGTTAAGGTTTTTAGAAACCTGATATACAATCTTAATAAACTTTCTTTTGGCACTAAAGCCTAGCAACAACGTGAAATTGGGGAATTCTTTTACAAACGAGTTTTCATTGTCAAAAACACTTTTCACTTCCTGAGCAGAAATATTCAAGTCCCGCATTTCCAAGCGGTCAATTTTCGAAAAATCGATGTTAAAGTCCATACCTATCCTATTGTACTCTGGTAGCCCATCTTAAAACCAATCTTCTGCCCACCGCCCATCTCTTGCGTTTTCTCATTTTTTTGCATCAGTGTAATAAACTGCACTTGCGGAAATGGTGGTGCCATCAAGTCGTTTTCAATGGCGATGGTCATTGCCAACTTTACCAACACGTTCAACTCTTGGTCAGAAATAGGCGCAGTTGAGATTTTGTTGGAAATCTCTGCCAAGCGGCCACCGCCTTCAATCACAAACCTCCCTTCGTGATTGATGAGCAACCGTGCCAATAAATAGCCTGGGTCGTTTACGCGATTAAATTTCACAGAGTCGGCCATAAAGTTGTAAATCATAATTTGGCCAAAGTACCGGTTAATGTCTTGCTGCCCCACATAAGGGTCTTGCATCACCGGGTGCGTCTCATCAAAAGTTACAATGTTGGTGTGCAATACAAATACAAGCAAGTCGCCTGCGAGCTTTACATCAAACTCGTGTTCATGCACAGGCATAAACTCAACCGTTACATCATCATCGCCAGGTTTGGCTTTCTTCTTGAGTTTGTTTACGATTCGTTGCGACTCGGCAGACAAGTGCTGGAAGGCATGTAACAGGTTTTTGTAGGTAATCTGCTTAGCGGTAGATTTGCTCTCCAATAACTGTTGAATGTAGTCGAGTGGGTCTTGCTGGCTCATCTCGTTTTGTTTAGTCTAGAAAGTTGAATAAAAAGAACCATGGAAACAAACACCGAAGGAAATGCCGAAAAATTCTTTAAGGAATTTGGCAAAAAGTTAGATCAATTTGTGGTGGAGGCAAAAGATGCAGGCCAGCGCATGGAGGCGGACTTCAAACAGAAATTTGAAGAACTGAAAGGAGCGGGAGAAAAACTGAAAGCCGAAGTAGAAAACAAAGACCGGTGGAGAGAGGTGGAGGCGGGTCTGAAAAAAGCAGGAGAGGAATTCGAAAAGGCCATGAAAGCGGCATTTGCCAGACGCAATACACCCCAATAAAGCAATCGCCCACCCGAGGACCAGTCGGAGTGGGCGGATTGTCTACCTTAAACTG
>DHLV01000259.1:12380-19121 GCA_002405445.1 Flammeovirgaceae bacterium UBA4659
GGGCGAGTTGCCACCTTAAACTACAATCTAAACCATGATTGTTTCTTGTAAACCTTTCAATCTAAGTCTCATCGTTTTCAGTTTGCACCATCGCTTTGTGCAAAAGTGACTGTATATGAACCGATTTTTGTGCCGTGGCTAAAACCCATTTCGATGTCGGCCCGGTAGTGAATGGCGCCATACAATCGCGAAATCGATGCTTCTTTTGCCTGGTCGGTAAACTCCTGCGCACTGCCCGGAAATAAATAGGAAAGCACAGCAGCGGCTGCAGCCGAAAAGGTAGAGTGACCTGATGTGTATGACGGGAAGTTGGGCAAGCCCGTTTTCACCTTGATACTCGGATCAAGTTGTGAGGGGCGCGGGTTGAAGTAAAAATACTTTGTTTCCCAGCAGCCCACGGCAGCATCGTGCAAAGCCATGTTGAGCAAGGCGAAGGCGCGCGCCATGCGCACCTCGCTCCACTTTGCATTGGAAATAAATTCCTCGGCCAGATCATTCCAGTGGCCAGGTGGCGCATACGTTCCGGCACCATCGGCCCATTTGTGTACGATGGCAATCAGCTCGCGCGATGAATTTGTCGAAAAACCTTTCACCTCCAGCAACTGCTTTCGCACTTCGTCTGAAGAAGTGGAAGGTGGGGCCACGGGACGGTCAGCAACAATCTGAGCCGGGGTCATGTTCCACGCCAGAACTTTACCAAAGTTGGGCAGCATAGGAGGTCGTGCGGGTGAATCCTGGCTCAACCATGGTGTTTCACCCCTTGCGATGGCGCCATCGGCCAAAGCCTGCCACTGTGCCGCAGTGCCTATGGCTGCGCCCATTCCATCAGTTCTAAATCGCCCACGAACCGGAACGTTGATGGACATTGTGGTAGTTGACACACCTGACGTGCTTAGCACCGTAAAAGTACCCGTGCTGTTGGCCGTAAAAATGGTGGCCACCGCTTTGCCCAGGGCCAGCCCGGCTGAAATATCGCTGTCGGCAGCTTTGCCTGACCACAACGCGGCATTGCGTTGGTCGGCCGCCATCAATGTAATTTCTTCCACGGCTGTGGGAAACAGAAGTTTCAATATTTCAGCAGTAACACCCGATAACACTGCATCTTCTGACGGGTAAGCCGGCAAATCAGAAGTGGCAACGAGCGCCTTTACTGCCGCATCAACGGTATAGGGTGCAGGTCGGTTGAATTGATATTTGTAAAACCATGCCGCTTTCAAAGCATCATATTGCGCTACCGCCACATAACTATACGCACGTGCAGCATAAGGCGGATTGGCAAAAGGAAACTGTGGATCTGCAAACGGATTTTCAGCATCCGGAAAAATGTAGCTTCCATCGCTGCGGGGTGCAGGTGGCAGATTGTATTGGGCCACCAGTTTACGCAGTAACTGATTCCAGCGCAGTACGCCTCCCACGCTCCATTAGGCAATCGATTTTCTCTGCGAATCTGACAGGTTGCCTTGTGCCTTTTTGATCACGTCCAACTCAGCGAGATATGCTGTGCTGGTGATGGCTGCCGGAGTAGGAACAGGCAGTTGTGTCGCATAGTTTGTAAGCAAAATCGGACGCCAAGTACCTGCGTTGGCATCCTGGTTTGTTGGGTGCAGCGGACTGAGTTTTTCAGAGCCATCTATGTCTTTACAGGCAATAGGCAGGGCAATCAGTGCCACCATTATTAGTCGACTAGTTTTCATTGACGGTGGTAGTGGGTTTTATAAAGTGAATAGTGTACAGCAGGCCGCCCATGATGGAAAACGACTGGCCCACATTGCGGCCATCAATCACATAAGATGTGGAAAAACGGAACGCGAGGTATTTGGGGGCAGGCAAATAATACATCAGCAAAAAACCGATGGTGCCGGCATTCATGCGATTGGAGACAAACGGCATATCTTGTCTGCGTATGTCGCCACCGCCCAGCGTATTTGTTTGGTAGAAGTTGATTTCAGTTTGCACACCCCTTTTGATGAACCCGAAATTGATATTGTAATTGAATTGGTCAAACATGCGCACCTGATTGGTGAAGTAGATCATCCCATCGGTAAAATAATGTGGGCGATCGAGTGACACATTGCTGCGATAAACATAGGCGGGCGAAAAATTGACGTACCACCCTTGATTATGCCGGAAATTTAAAACGGTGCGGGCTGACAATGTGGTGCTGCCGACCCCAAGCGACATTGGCAGTAAGTCGATGTTGTAATTAGATAGCGGGGTGCTGAAAGTGCCGACTGCAAAAATCGACAAACGATTTTCACCCAGTTGCCTTTTCATCAACTGATACTTACCCCCAAGCAAAAGATCTTGCAGCCCTTGCAAGCCCGTAAGCGTACCCTTATCCGAACTGTTTGCGATATAGGGCGCCATCGCGATCACATTAAGCTTATCGGTAATGCCATAATTACCCACGTAGGTGATGTTGTGCGATGAAAATGTTCCAATGTTTTGGTTATCGCGTTTTAATGAACCCTCCCAGTAATCACTCCACTGGCTGTAACTGTATAACACCCCCGTACAGAAATATTTCTTGGGCATCATCAACCCGTCATCAATAGTTTGAGACCACACCGTGTACGAATACAACAGTGCTGAGCATAATAAAAATTGTTTCATGGTAAAAATGTGAGAATTGAATAAAATCAAAATAGTATCCGAGGTCTTACCTCAACCCGATACGAAATGGCAACAGGGCCACAATCAAAAAGGTGATTTTAGGCGCGCAGCTCGGGTGGCTGGCTGATGCTCGGTGAGAGCAAAAAATGATAAAAATGAATTTTTGCGGCAGGGTCATCCATTCTCACTTCAAAGCCCGAAGCATGGTTTGATAACTCTATCCGAATAGAGAAAAAATCTTTACTAAACACCTGTAGCGTTTTTGAATTCTGTTTCTCACCGGCAGGCTTGTCCGAAAATGTTTTTACGTAATCTGTCAACGCCTGGTTAATCTTTTTACTTTGATGGTCTCTAACGCATACGATGAAGAGGGTATCGTGCAAATGCTTTTGCTTTACCAACTGAAACACTTCGCCCTGGTATTCGAATTCACCCTGCACGGGCGAATACTCGTTCGCATCTACAGCGTATGGTATCGCCAGTGGTATTTTGAAAGTCAATTCTGCGCCCACTGTTTCGCGATCAATTGACTCGCGAAAGCGCTCGGAAGTTTGCATGCGTAGCCCCACGAGGACAACATAGTAACCCACCACGTTGAGAACGAACAATACAAGCAAAAACAGCGTCAGCGACTTTTTCACGTTAGTCAAAAGTAATGGGTGGGAACTGAAATTCAAAACACCGCAGGCCGTTTGCAGTTTTCATTCACCCGGTCAATTTGTTTACCTTCGCACCGCGGTTACGCAAAAAAATTGAAATTAAACGCAAAATCAACATGGCCACCGGATTCTTCCATCTGCCAATCCCCAAGAATGAAACTGTTTTGTCTTATGCGCCTGGTAGTACGGAACGTGCTGCCTTAAAGAAAGCCCTAGCTGATGCCCGGGCCCAGGTGTTGGATATACCCATGTACATTGGCGCCAGCGAGGTGCGCACCGGCAACAAAAGAACGTTAAGCCCACCGCACGATCATCAACATGTGCTGGCCTATTACCACGAGGGAGACCGGCAGCATGTGGCGCAAGCCATTGAGGCTGCCCTGGCAGCCAAGGAGCTATGGTCAAAACTATCATGGGAAAACCGCGCCAGCATTTTTTTGAAAGCTGCAGATTTATTGGCAGGCCCGTATCGTTACAAAATTAATGCAGCCACCATGTTGGGCCAATCAAAAAATGCGTTTCAAGCAGAGATTGATTCAGCTTGCGAATTGATTGACTTTTTGCGCTTCAACGTGCACTTCATGGGTGAAATTTATCGCGATCAACCGGAGTCATCTGCGGGCGTATGGAACCGGTTGGAGTATCGTCCGTTGGAGGGGTTTGTATTTGCACTTACACCATTCAACTTCACCGCCATTGCCGGCAACTTGCCCTCGAGTGCGGCATTGATGGGTAACACGGTGGTGTGGAAACCAGCGAATACGCAGATTTATGCAGCTAACGTTATCATGCAGGTTTTTAAAGAAGCGGGTTTGCCGGATGGCGTGATCAACTTAATCTATGCCAGCGGACCCGATGCAGGTGATGTGATTTTTGCGCACAAAGATTTTGGAGGAATTCATTTCACCGGAAGTACCGGTGTGTTCCAAAACATCTGGAAAACAATTGGGCAAAATATTCATCAATACAAATCGTATCCACGCATTGTAGGCGAAACCGGTGGTAAAGATTTTATAGTAGTGCACAAGAGTGCAGACGCAAAGCAAGTATCTACCGCTATTTCAAGGGGCGCTTTTGAGTATCAAGGTCAAAAATGTTCGGCTGCCTCACGCTGCTATATCCCGTCTAACTTGTGGGGCGATGTAAAGAAGTACTTATTAGAAGACTTGGCATCGATGAAAATGGGTGGCACAGAAGATTTCGGGAACTTTATTAATGCGGTTATTGACGAGCGGGCATTCAACTCCATCACCGGATACATCGAAAAAGCAAGACAAAACCCGATGAACGAAATTATTGCTGGCGGACGGTATGACAAGTCAAAAGGATATTTTATCGAACCAACCGTAGTGGTGACAAAAGACGCATCATCGATTACGATGTGCGAAGAGATCTTTGGCCCGGTGGTAACCATTTATGTTTACCACGAAGAGAATTTCGAGCAAACCCTTGAACTGGTGGATCAAACCTCTCCTTATGCATTGACGGGCTCAATCATGGCACGCGATCGTTATGCGGTTGAGCTGGCCACCCAAAAACTGGTGAATGCCGCGGGCAACTTTTACATCAATGATAAGCCTACTGGCGCAGTGGTGGGCCAGCAGCCCTTCGGAGGTGCCAGAGGCTCTGGCACGAACGATAAAGCCGGTGCAAAAGTGAACTTGTTGCGCTGGGTATCTATGCGCACCATCAAAGAAACTTTTGTGACGCCAACAGATTATCGCTACGCTTTTCTTGAAAAAGAGAAATAGAAGCTCGTACTTTACAAATAATCCAAAAACAAAAAAATGAAAAAACTATTGACATTTTATTTAACGACCGCAGCGGCAACTACCGCTTTCGCCCAGCAAGAAAACGTTCTGAAGATCAACATCTTTAGCCCCATCGTCAAAAACATTTAACGTTCAGTATGAGAAAAAACTGAAGGAAGACGCAAGCTTTCAACTTGGTTTTTTCTACACAGGCTACTCGGTAAGCGAGACCACTTTCAGCGGCTTCGGGATTACACCGGAGTACCGGTTCTATTTGTCTGATACTTCCGCTCCGGAAGGGGTTTACATCGCTCCATTTGTCCACTACCAAAATTTCTCACTGACAGAGTCGATCAGCAACGGCAAAGGAACGCTCTCTGGTTTTGGCGGGGGTTTGACTTTGGGAAAGCAATGGGTATTTAAGGAAAAAATTGTACTTGACATACTCATCGGGCCAAACTATTCAAGCGGAAGCTTAAAAGTCACTTCGGGCAACAGTGTTGACTTTCAGACTGGTGTATTTGATGGTTTTGGAATCATAGCCGGATTTTGATTCGGCTGCGCATTCCAATTTCAGAGCAGCCTAACAAGAATCAAAAAGTAAAACAGGCCACGCATTTGCGTGGCCTGTTTCTTTTTCTTTTGAACGTTGGGAGAATCAATACAAATAGTTCAATGCAACTTTGTCATCGGCATTGAAATTACGGTTTGTGCCATCGGTACAGGCCAACATCCAAGACTTGGCGGCCAGCGTTGCTGTTGATGGAGTACCTGGGATTAAATTAGCCCCAACAGTACCTGCACCTTCGTTTGAGGCGGCACCCCCACAGCTGATTGCACGATTATAGAAGTCAGTATGACGGAAGCCAATGCAATGGCCCATTTCATGCGCCATGATGGTTGCGATTCCATTTACAGAAAAGCGATAAGTTGATACAAGAATGCCGCTCATTTTTATAGAGCCATAAGGATTGCCAGTACTTGTGGGAAAGCCCGCTGAACCTAGCACGCCTGCGCGCTCTTCCGATGTGCTCAACCGAGAGAAAACAATATCTGCCTTACTGGTAGTAACTCGTTTGAACTTCAACTGCAAATTCTCGACATTGTACCTGCGAATCGCTTCATCAAGAGCAGCAAAATTGGCCGCACTAAAGGTAGGAGGCATGAACACGGTGATTGTACGCGGCAAGGCAGTCACTAATTGATTGGTAGAATATTGCTCAACAACTGGCAACCGGTCGCCCTTCTTCATCGTGGCTAAATCAGCTGGCGTCAGGTAAATGTCTCCTTCTACCAAGTAGCCTTCATCAAAAGGAATGGGTGGATGCTTGATCAAATCGAAACCGAGGTTAGTGAGTTGATTGCGCACGGACTCAGAGACCGAAGGCGTAGTGGTTTCGTCATTGTTTTGGCAAGAGTAGAAACTGCCCGAAGCCGAGATGAAAAGACAGAAAACAGCAAGAGATTTTTTCATAAAATAATTTTTTTGATTTCCCAGAACCCCGTCTGGTACGGTTGTTTTGTATACCATGCACGCTTTGGCTATAAAACGATTGAAAAAAAACCATTTAAGTGTAACAAAGTCAAGCCTACCCCCACAAATGGGGGGTTACATACCCCCCCACAAATGGGGTATTTTTGAAAAAAATATTTTGATGGGCAGCAAAAAGGCGTTGGTAATGGCGGTAGATGACCACCAGGGAAATCGCTTTTAACAT
>DHLV01000264.1 GCA_002405445.1 Flammeovirgaceae bacterium UBA4659
GAGCAACAAGGCGCAAACAATTGCAAGTCTCAACTTATTCATAAACGCGGGGCGTTGGGCAAAATGCAAAGATAAAAATTATAACGAATTGACAATTATACCGCTGCCTGCAAAAAAGTAAGCGAGCCGCACCGGCAGTTTAGTTGCGTAAGTCCAAACCCCAATTTAGCTTTTGCCGCAGTGTGTTGAAGTAGTTTTGATTGCCCAACTGAACCAGCTTCACCTTAAACTTTTCTTTTGAAATCTTCAACTTCACGGAGTCGTCAACTGTCTCAAACCGCGAATCCAGCGAAACCATGTACTTTTTGCTGCGTCCTTCTATGGTGAGCGTAATCTCCGAGTCATCGTCAATCACAATGGGGCGCGTTCCCAGGTTGTGCGGGCTAACGGCCGTTAACACAAAACACTCTGATTGCGGATTGACCAACGGCCCTCCGCAGCTCAGCGAGTAGCCGGTGGATCCGGTTGGTGTAGCCACAATGAGCCCATCTGCCCAATAAGAATTCAGCAGTTGACCATCCACATGTGCATGCACGGTAATCATGGACGAAGTGTCTTTTTTGGTGATGGTAAAGTCGTTGAGCGCAAAACTGAGGTTGTCAAACAGCTTGGGTGTGGAGGTAAGCTTTAATACTGAGCGGCTGTCTATTTTGTAATCGCCATTGATCATCGCGTCCACCGCGTCTTCCATGTCATCGCGGCTGTTGGTGGCCAAAAAGCCCAAACGCCCGGTGTTGATGCCCAAGATGGGCACCTCCGTTCGGCCGATGTACGTGACTGATTCAAGCAGGGTTCCGTCTCCACCCAGCGAAAGAAAAAAATCGAGCGACCTCAGGCTGTCTCCCAGCTCGAAGGTCTTGAGCTTGTAACCCGCCACACGCGAAGTTTTGAATTGGCGCAGGAATTTGGAGGAGACCCAAATCTCGGCTTCCGTTTTATTCAAATGATCCAACACCTTTTCGATAAAACGTGTGGATTTATTCTGAAAATCTTTTCCGTGAATGCCAATACGCTTCATGCCACTGGTTTAGATTTCGAGGTAGCGGAGCAGCAAATCGATCTTCTCTTTTTCGTGATCTTCGTGAGGGGTCTCTTTATAGCGGGCAATCACCCGGTAGTTGAACCGCTCCAGCGTTGCGATTATCCGCTTGATGTCAACTTGATTGATTTTTAACGTCAGTTTGATCTTACCTTTGTCCATGGGGTCTTCTACCATGGTGCTGCTGATGATTTTGGCGTTGTTTTCTTCTACATACCGACTGATTTCAGCCAGCGAGTAGTCCACCAAATCCATCGACAGTACGATAATGGCCCCCGGCATTTGTACAGAAGCCGATTGGGCAAAAGTTGCAAGAATATCCTGAATAGTGATGACCCCTGCATATTGCCGGGCATCGTTGTGGACTGCTACGATCTGCAGTCTGTTGTCACCGGCTACTTTTAGAATTTCGTAAAAGTGAGCGTTTAGCGGCACCGAACATTTTTGTGCTGTCAGTTGAAAATCCGACAGTCGCTTTCCGATGTCGTTGGATTCAAGAATGATTTCTTCTGAAATGAACCCGAGGAGTTGACCATCGTCAACCACCGGCAAGTGGTTGCATCGAAATTCCTCCATCCACACAATCGCCTTGTGGGCATCATCCGTCACCTTTAGCGGTGGTATCATGTGGTTGATCAGTTCTTCGGCTGTCATGCGGGTTAAGCTTTTACCAAAAAATCTTCGACTACCTTGTTGAACTTATCGGGGTGTTCCATCATGGGGGCATGGCAGCATCGATCGATAAACTTTAGCTCTGAGTGGGGTATCAACCTATTGAACTCATACGCCACCATAGGCGGTGTAATGGTGTCATTAAGGCCCCATACCAGCAAGGTGGGTACTTTGATGCCGGGCAGCTCCAATGCCAGGTTGTTGCGCTGCGCAGATTTGGCGATGGCCACAATGCGCATGCACTTGGGTATGCTTTTGGTGGTTTCAAATACCTCGTCTACCAATTCCTTGGAAGCCACGTTTGGATCATAAAATGTGTAGGCCACCCGTTCGCGGACGTAGTCGTAGCTTCCCCTGCGCGGATATGACCCTCCCATCGTGTTTTCAAAAAGCCCTGAGCTGCCGGTAAGGATCAACTTCGTCACCTTTTCAGAATTCTTGAGCGTGTAGAGGATGCCAACGTGGCCGCCCAGAGAGTTTCCCATGATCATGAGTGTGTTGAGCTTCATCATTTCAACAAAACGCTCTGTAAACTCGCGCAACCCTTCGAGGCCTGCTTGTTTGATGGGCATTTCATAAATGGGTAACATCGGGATGATCACCCGAAAGTGCTTCGAATAATGGGTTACCACACCCTCCCAGTTACTCAGGGCGCCAAATAAACCATGCAACAGCATGAGTACCCGGCCTTCACCCTCATCTACGTATTTGAATTCGCCTTGTTCTTTTACCAGCAGTGCCATGTAAGCCCGAGTAATTTTCTGATAAGTAACTAAAAATATCTGAACCTTAGAACTGTCTGAATATTTCTTTGAAAAAAGGCACCATGTTACCGGCCCATGCCGACATTTCGGGAGCCAGTTTGGCCACTTTCGGATACAAATACGACCCGGAAGTCCAGTGGGGCGGAAGTGATACTTTCAACGAATCTGCCAGCCAAATCAAAACACTCAAACAAAACGCGTATTTGAGCATGCAGAGTGCGGCACCCGCCACTGCGTCTACTTTTCCCAAAAAGGAAGCATCCATCAGGTGCTTGATTCGGTTACCAATGAGCAAAGTGGCCACCAGCACCAACACAAAAATGAGTGCAAACGCCAGGTAGGGCAGGTATGTTTTGTCTGCGTTGAACTGTTGCTGGAGTATTTGCATGCCCCAGGCGGTTAACTTGAAGCCAGCGAAAATTCCTAAAACGATTGCCAGAAAATAAAAAAGTTCATTCAAAAAACCGCGTTTGTATCCGAGGTAGGCAGCCAATGCCAACACCAACGCGATCACAATATCTGCGTTGCTCAAGGTGCGAGTAATTTCTTCACCAACTCTGAAATCAATTTGCCCTCCGCCTTGCCGGCCAGGGCCTTGGTGGCGGTTCCCATCACTTTCCCCATGTCTTGCGGGCCTTTGGCACCTACCTGTTCAATGATTTTTTTAAGCTCTGCCTCTACCTCAGCTTCCGCAAGTTGCTTGGGTAAGTAACGGGCGATGATCGCCAATTGGAAATTTTCTTTCTCTGCCAAATCCGTCCGCCCTTCCTTTTGAAAAATCTCTGCAGATTCTTTGCGCTGTTTTGCAGCCTTCATCAGGATTTTGTTCTCAGTATCTGAGGCAATATCACCGCTTCCTCCTTTTTCCGTTTCGGCCAGCAGTATCATGCTTTTGATGCTGCGCAGCGCCTCCAATTCTTCCTTGTTTTTGGCAAGCATTGCCTTTTTGATGTCGTTATCGATTTGTTGTTTTAAGGTCATAGTTGATTGATTTTGGACGTGTAAATTTACGCAACAGCGAGAAACAACAAACCTGCACAAGTTGTTTTTGCCCGGCACAGGCCTTGTGTGCATGTATGTACACATTCGCACGGTCACTTGTTTTTTTCTACTTTAGCCTGTGATGAACAGCATCGATGCCATACGGCTCAACTTCAATCCGCAAAGCCTTCAGGTGCTCAATTGGATTTTGGCGTTCCTCATGTTTGGCGTGGCACTCGAGTTAAAGTGGATCGATTTCGTTCGGTTAAAGGACAACCCGAGGGCCTCGTGGGTGGGTATTGCATCACAGTTTTTGCTGCTGCCGGCCATCACCTTTTTGTTGGTATGGGTGTTGCAGCCACACCCCAGTCTGGCGCTGGGCATGCTGTTGGTGGCAGCGTGCCCGGGTGGCAACATCAGTAACTTCCTTACACACCTGGCCGGTGGCAACACGGCATTGTCCATCAGTTTAACTGCCGTAGGCACGGTGTTGGCCATCTTTACCACGCCCGTCAACATTAGTGTATGGGCAGGGCTATATGCGCCCACCTCCGGGTTGTTGCGGGAAGTCTCTTTAGACCCCCTGAGCATGATCGAAACCATCGTCACACTGGTAGGTCTTCCGCTTGTATTGGGCATGCTTGTCAATTACTTTTTTCCGCGGGCAGCGGAGTTGATTTCCAAAGGTGTCAAGCCCATGTCGGTGCTCATTTTTCTCGCCTTCATCGCAATGGCCTTTTTCAACAACTACCAGCATTTTGTTGAGCACATCGGCAAGGTGGCTTTTTTGGTGCCCGTTCACAATGCAATTGCTCTGGGCATTGGCTTCTTTGCAGCGAGGTGGGCGGGGCTGTCGTTGGCAGACCAGCACACCATCAGCATCGAAACGGGCATACAGAACTCGGGCCTGGGACTCATCCTGATCTTTCGTTTTTTTGATGGCATGGGGGGCATGGCACTGGTAGCAGCGTGGTGGGGCATTTGGCACATCGTGTCCGGCCTGGTGTTGTCGCTATTGTGGGCGCGTTGGAAACCGGCAGCAACTTTGGCCAAATGATACACCGATTCTTTTTTGATCTGCTGCGGGTTTACGTGTGGGCCGGCCTGCACGTCTTCTATCGTCACATCAAAATAACAGGGGCACGCCAAGTGCCAACGGGGGCGGTGCTGTTTACAGCCAATCACCAAAACGCATTTATGGATGCCCTGCTGGTGGTGTGCTCATCGGGGCGCTATACGCACTTTCTTGCAAGAGCGGATATCTTCAAAAAAGGCTGGGCAAAAATGCTGCTTTGGTCCATCAACATCCTTCCCGTTTATCGGGTGCGCGATGGGTGGCAGTCGCTGGGCCAAAACCATTCCTCATTTCAAGCCTGTGCGCGAGTGCTGCAAAAGCAGCAGGCGGTGGTCATTTTTCCGGAGGGCAACCATGGCAGCGCGCGGTGTTTGCGACCGTTGAGTAAAGGTTTTACGCGTGTGGCTTTTGAGGCGCTGCGGGCAAACCCCCGATTGCCGTTGCATATTGTGCCCGTAGGTTTGAATTACTCCCACCCAACGGCAGCACGCAGTGCCGTGCACGTAATCTACGGCACCGCACTCAATGCCAATCAATTTTTTGAAATGGGCGAGGTGCAGGGCGCAAAGGCGCTGCGCGAAGCATTACGCCAGGCGCTTCAACCTTTGATTACCCACCTGCCTGAAGAAAAAAAATCGCTGAAAGCGCACTGGAAAGACCGGCCTGTTGATTTTCTGCAGCCCGGGGAAGTCAATGCATGGATTGCCGACCAGGCAATGCCCCTGCCGATGCGAGTGCCAACACCTGATGTGGCAGGCATGCTGCTGCGCACATTGTTTTTGCCGTTTGTGTTGGTTTGGTACGCGTGGGATGCCAAGATCAAAGACCGCGTGTTTGTTGCATCGCTCAAGTTTGCGTACGCCTGGGTTGTCGCAAGCGCTGGCATTGTTTTGCTTTTGCTGGTGCTGGTGATCAGTTGTATCTGGCGGTGATCTCAAAAATGCTGATCGCCTGGGTGAGGTTGCCGAAACCTTGTTCTCGATGCTACCGGTACTCAGCTCAAAAATATTTGTTGATGGCATGTTCAAGTTTTTATTCGTGATGCAAAGCGGATTTTAAAACCATACCCGTAGGGATTTCGGGCAAAAAAATCCAACGCAGCAGAATGGCTCAACGTGCTGGAAATTCCCGAAAGGTGTTTTTGGGATGGCTTCTAGTAATGATCCATGTCAACCACCCACACAGCCCGGTGCTGATCAAACAAATAGAGCGACTTGAAGTCTCTGGAATAGAGCAGCGTGGCGTGGCTGTCGTTAGACCAGCCGGAAAAATAGCTCCAAAGCTTTGGAAGCGATCCGGATGCCATGTTCACCAACTCAATTTTATAGTAGAACCCAGATGGGCAGTTTTCGTCCATCTTGAAGCTGTATCCGAAAACATCATGATCAGAAGTGAGGTACCCGTTCATATTAGACACGTTGAACTGCCCGATATTTTGCAGGGTGGCAGCGCTCCAAACATCCAACAGGGTGTTGGTGGAGGGATAGTAATGCTGCTCTACAAAAAGCTTTTCGCCATTTGGGCTCAACTGCAGCTTCACTTGGTTTGATGCGGTGCGCACGCTGCTCACAACGGGCTCGTCTGTGCTGATGTCAACCTTGTAAACAACCTGCATCCCCACCGGATTGCCACGGTCCATAGGTTGGCCCACGCCATACAGCGTGTTGCCGTCCGGTGAAATCACCATCGACTGGAGTTGCACATCGCTGATTCTGATCTCACCGATTTCAGCACCGGTGCCTGCATCCAAAATCTTTACTGTACCAATTGCTGAAGCAGGTGCATAAGCGACCACATACACACGGTCTGCTCGCCCGCAGGCCACCCGCGAGCCAAAAAACCCGAGTGTCGTGTTGAGCGCCACCGCAAGGCTCGAAGCATCAAGCCCAATGATCTTGTTTTCTGTGACGGCAAAAAGTTTCGAGTCATCCTTGCTCAAAGCTAACGGCACATACGGGCTGAAGTAACCAAAGTCAAAACTATTGATCACTGAATGGGATTGAGTGGAAACGGATTTGACTGAAGGTGTTTTTCCAAAATACGATTCGTTGCTAACGAAGTACATCTTGTCTCCCGAGGAAGAAAAAACAGGAACTTCAATCGGCTCGCCTGTAATTGAAGTGATGGTGGCACCGGGATACGCAACGTCTAACCTGTTGCTGGCCGCGGTGAAATTACCGTTCGAAACGGAAACGCTGTATTCGAATTTGAAACCGATGGCATGATTTCCTTTGTCCGTTATCGAAGTGACATTTGGATCGAATACCCGTGCCACTTCAGATGACTCTTCGTGCCCATACCGGCTGATGAAAGGATAGTGGCGGGTGATGATGTAGGCTGAAAAATCAGTGTCGTTGTTTTTGGTCCAGGTGAGTGTGGTAGTATTTTGAATGTTGTCCCAAGTGGCAGTAATCAGTTGAACCGGTGTTGGCCGCTTGTTGGGGTCTTCAATCATTTCAAACGAACTGTTAAGTTTATTAGAGGATCTACCGTTCGCATCGATGATCCATAACGTGAATGAGTATGTGCCTGACTCACTGATCATCTGCAGCGTAAACTGGCCCATCAGTTGACCGCTTTCCTGAGTCACCCCGCTAACATTGACCGATTCATCGAATCCCAAATCAGACGTAACCCTTAGTGTTTTTACGCCACCCTTCGCCCCTGAAAAATTGAGCGTGCCGGAAATGGTAAAGGTAGGTGAAGGGGTGATGATGAATTGAGTTTGGTCAAGGCGCAGGTCAGAGATGAGCAAAGCCGGAACGGGAACTACCTGTTCATGCCGAGCGCAGTGCATCAAAGTGCCCAGCGATAGACACACGCACACCGTTACCATCCTGCTGCGCCAATGATTCATGGTTCAAACCAAGCCCAAAAAACGGTGTTCCCGGATGATTTGCGTCATTCAGCTGCAAGTTCTTTGTTATTGCCGAGCGCGGTGGCTGCAAAAACAGCAATCTGTTTTTTTGACTACCACTGCCGTTGTTGCGGTTCTCTTGAGCAGAACCCTGGTTTGTGCGCACCGGTAAAGGTTATTTTACGATCTACCGGCTTTCGCATCGTCCCCTGCGGGAGACGATGCGGGACGAGCGAGGTATTTGCCGTTGAAGAACACGGGCAAAGGCACCAATTTCTTATTTCGTCAACACAAACTGAAAGAAAGCACCTATTATTTGAGTTCATCTCGCTTGTTGGTGAGGTTACTTTTCCGCATTCTCGCCTCAGACTCTGCGGCTTCCCTACTCCCCCTCGCTCGCACTCTCAAACAACACCCACCTTTTTTCTTCGCAGAGTCTCGCCTCGGACTCTGCGCTCGTC
>DHLV01000131.1:0-20618 GCA_002405445.1 Flammeovirgaceae bacterium UBA4659
GTAGCGTCAAAAATGAACCATTCGTTAATGTTGGTCGCCACCAAATGTTTTACTTCAAGGTTTTTGTGTGTAATTCTCTCACGTAAGTAATACAAAACCAATTCCTGAAACGCTTTTGCGTTTAGTCTTTTGGTAGTAATCATTTCCGCTTTGTTGGTCGGCTTTTTCGCTTCGAGAATTACGCCAACTGTCGAGCTTGCATTTTGTCCGTTATGAATAACAAGGTCGTTTCGACCTTTGGTATTTATAAAATGGTTTTGCTTGTAGTAAGTGTCTTTGAGAAAATCGGAAACCAAGTTTTTATGAAACTCTTCGCTTTCCGTGTCATTTGTCCTGTCGAGTAAAGTAATGAGATTGGTCTTGAAACCTTCAATTTCAGTCCTGTTCGGTTTTACTTTTAAAAAGGCTTTGTTCAGTGCCTTTCTTGGTTTCAATTCTTTTAAAATCATCTACAAATTATATTTTCTTTTTCAGTCGGTTAAGATAAGTTTTTCGGTCGGAACGGTGTCAGAGCGTTGGCAAAAAAATGGCTCTTTTGGTTTTTTGAGCGTTGGCTCGTGTGTCGGCAAAAACGAAACGTGCCATTTTGCGGGTGGGCTTTTTTGTGGTCTTTCCGTTCGTTACTTTTTGCAATGTCGTCTGTTCTTTAGGGTTGCAGCGAACGGCCGGACATTCGCACGCAGGCGCCAAATCTTCGCTCAGTCGTACAACAAATATTGCTTCCTCATCTTTTTATAATCATCTAAGTCGTTTTTCCAGGTTGCTTTTATTTGTGCTTCGGTCATGCCTTTGGCAATTTGTTCGCGTACGGTTTTGTTTCCGATGAGTTTATCAAAAAATGGAATAAAAAATTTTTCTTTGTCGGGGAATTGGTGATACAGGCTGATTAGATACCGGAGCGACACCTCTTTTTTTACTTTTTCTTTTTCCAGGTTGATGCCGTAGCATACCTTGTTTTCGTGGGGCGGGTTTTTCGACATGCCTTCGATGCTCATGGGCGTAAATTGAAAGGGTTGGTTTTTCAGATCGGGGTGGCCAATCCACTCAAATGGGTGCAGGGTGCCGCGTCCAACGCTCAATGTTGTACCTTCAAATAAGCACGTAGACGGGTACAGTGCAACTGCCTGGTCGTTGGGGATGTTGGGCGATGGCTTGATGGGGAGTGGATATGGCGTTCGATGTGTGTAATGCTTCATTTTTACAACGTCAATGTCGCATTTCAGTTTGCCTTCGAGCCACCCTTGGCCATTGATCATTTGGGCGTATTCGCCCACAGTCATGCCGTGCACCACCGGCACCGGGTGCATGCCCACAAATGATTTCAGCGCCATACTCAGCACCGGGCCGTCCACATAGCTCCCGTTGGGGTTGGGGCGATCGAGGATGATAACTTTCTTTTTTTGCTCGGCACAACCTTCCATCAGGTAGTGCATCGATCCGATGTAGGTGTAGTAACGCACGCCTACATCTTGAATGTCGAAAACCACCACATCCACGTCATTGAGCTGTAGCGCAGTTGGCTTTTTGTTATTGCCATAAAGTGACACTACCGGCAACTGAGTTTTTGAGTCCACACCGTCTTTGATGGTTTCGCCTGCATCTGCGTTGCCGCGAAAGCCGTGTTCGGGGGCAAATATTTTTTGTATTGCCACGCCAGATTTTAACAGCGTATCAACCAAATGTATTTTGCCGATGGTGGAGGTGTGGTTGACGAGCAATGCAACCCGTTGCCCCCTCAGTTTGGGCAGCAGCACGTCTAGTTGTGCTGCACCGGTTACGGGTTGAGCAGGCGCGCATGAATTCACACAGAGCACGGTAATGAACAGCAAGGCGCATTTACCTATACAGCGGTTGGCGTAAATACCCGAGAATTTCCAAAATGCGGTTGAACCAATCATTTTTTGTTACTTTGTCTGCACCAAAAATACTCGAATATTTGAACCTTTCTTATTTCATTTCTAAAAGAATACGCCACGCAGCGAGTGGTAGTTTTTCTGCCATCATTCACAAGATTGCCATTGGCAGCATCGCAATCGGGCTGGCGGCAGCAATCGTTTCTTTTCTGGTAATGTTAGGTTTTCAATCGGCTGTCAAAGAAAAGATATATCGCTTCAGCAATCATTTGTTGATTACAAAGTTCACATTGAATAATGCTGTGGAAGAACAACCTTTTGACATACGCATCGCCTTATATCAACAACCACAAAAATTCCCATTTGTAAGACATGTACAAGAGTATTGCCATAAAGCCGGGTTGATCAAAACCGATGATGAGGTATTGGGCGTAATTTTCAAAGGCGTGGGCAAGAGCTTCAGCGTATCGCGGTTTGGTGAGGCAATGGTGGAAGGACGATTTCTGGTTTTTAATGACTCAAGCTATTCACGAGAGGTAGTGCTCAGCCGCGTGATCGCCAACAAGATTAACGCAAAGGTGGGTGATGACATTGTGCTGCATTTTTTTCAAAGCCCACCCCGTGTGCGCAAACTGCGGGTAGTAGGTATTTATGAAACCAACCTGTCAGATTATTTTGATGGCAAGGTGCTGATGGGCGACATCAGGTTGGTGCAACAACTCAACGGGTGGGAGGCGCACATGGCAGGCGGGTTGGAGGTCACCATTGACCTCAACTACTTCAACAGGTTTGAGTTGCTGAAAAATAAAATGCGCCACGATACTTACACGCTGGAAGAAAGTGGTGAGGGCACAGACACCCTGGTTATTGAACAGGGCAGCAACTCAGCGATATTTGGGTTCGATCAGGATCGAGCAGCGTTAGATGAGGCATTGATGCAAATTGGCGAGTCTATCGATTATGATTTGAACATCGAAACAGTGCGCGACAAGTTCATCAACGTTTTTGAATGGTTGGATCTGATCAAGCGGCAAGTAAAGATACTGCTGGGCATTATCCTGTTTGTGATTTCGGTAAACATGATTTCGGTGATTTTGATTTTGGTGATGGAGCGCATTCCGATGGTGGGTATTTTGAAATCAATGGGCGGCAGCGACAAATTGGTGCGCACCATTTTTATGTTCAGTGGCGCCAACCTGATTGCGAAAGGTCTGCTCTGGGGCAACGCCATCGGCTTGGGGGTATGCTGGCTACAATCTCATTTTAGATTTTTTAAACTTAACCCACGCGACTATTATGTGAGTTTTGTCCCTATTGCGTGGGACTGGGCGACAGTCATTTTTTTAAACCTACTGGTATTTGCAACCGTGGCCTTGGTGTTATGGCTTCCAACCCGATACATCACTAAGATTAGCCCTGTGCAGGCGATTCGGTTTGATTGAGCCTACTTTTTTCCTAAACTGAAATCAAATTGCTGCGGTGTGCCTTTTACGCGCACATTCAAAAAGCGAACGCGCTTGTCTTTGTTGCGGTATTGAATGGCATCTACTTGCTCAGGGTCAACTTCCTCTTTGTTTCTTCCGCCAAAGAGCGCGCGTACGCCCGCCTGGGTTACTAGTTTCCAAGGTATGCGGATGAGGTAATCCATTTTTAAATCGAGCGACTGGCTTCCTTGTAGTTCTATGAAACCCAGCGATGAGTTGATTGTCATTGCTGGGATGTTTAATATGCCATTACGCAAATCGATTGTATTTTGAAGCGTATCAAAGCGAACCTTGTTCATATTCTTGTCTTTAAAGTAACCGGCCATCGCTTGCAACGGAGCAAAGTTGTTGAGGCTTCCATTTAGAATTTGAATGTCCATGTGAGCCTCTCCTTCATTTAATATTGGTGTGAGGTCTGGGTGCACACGAATCATGCAGTCCACGGTGCCGGTCAGCTCGCCATGCAGGTTGTTGCTCACCACGGCATCCTGCCCGAAATTATCAAACTTGAACAGCAGTTGGTCGAGGTTCATTTTTTCGAATTTCGATTCCGATTTCAGATAAATCTTTTTTGGGTCTGACCCGTTGAAATAGCCTTTCATTGCAAATTTTCCACCCGCAGTGTTGAACTGGATCGAATCGAGATGCAGGTAGTGGTTATGCTGCATGCGCAGCTTCGCAGTAAGCTGCTCAAGCAAAATATGATGGTGTTTGATTCGGCCTATTTCCGCATTGAACTGCATATCCGTAAAGGGTACTTCAAAAATGTTGAAGGCCTTTGCATGATCGGCTGATACCTTTGGTTTCTCCAGGTCAAAATTGAGCAGTTCGTCTAGGTTTAAAAAACCGGATTGAATCGAAAATTTGTTGTCACGTTTTTTTAATTCTTGGTTTTTGCCCGTATACAATGCAAGGTTGATATTGAAGTCGCTGCTGCCCATTTTAGCCGAAAGATTTTGTACCGTCAGGTGCTCGTCTTCAAAGTGGATACGGCCTTTCAATTGCTCCAGCTTGAGGGGGTGCACACGCATTTTACCCTCCACCTTGCTCACCAGCAAGTCTGCCGATCTGAACTTGCGATCAAAATACAAATCGGTAAAGCCGTGCAATTTCAATTCTTTGATCACTTCGTGTTGGTAGTCTTTGGGTAAGTAGCTTTCGCCTTTGTAGGTGAGCAGGTCATTCAGTTTCAACTGCTCGGAATACAGGTCAAATTCAAAGCGGGTATCTCCGCGTTTCACGCTGTCGAACCACAGCCTGTAGTTGACCAGCCGGCCGTTGAAATGAAAATCAGATTGGTCGATTTCACCGCTGAAATTTTTCAATTGGAAAGAAGTGTCATTAACGATGACGTCTGCCCTTAAGTCGTGGAGTTTGTGAGGATATCCTTTTAATGTTGCATGAAGGTCGTCAACAAAAAACTCGCCCAGCGGCAGCGGTTGTTGCTTCAAATTGGCCACGGATGTTTCAAAACCCAGTTTAACTTCGAAGTCGTCAACTTCTTCATTTATCGCACGGGCCAGCGTGGAGTCACCACCCAGAAAATCGTATAAAACGATCTTTTTGCCCCGCGCATTGAGCCGCAGTGAAAGACTTTTATCGGGTTTGTGGAACAGCGCGGGAATATCGCTGATCATTCCGCTGAGACGGATATCTGAATGGCCCGCTTTGAGTGAAAGTGAATCGAGTGTCAACTTGCCTGCTTTCATTTCGGCATGGGCGTTAAGGTCTTGAACCGATACCGCCTGTAGTGGCAGTGCAAATGACACATTGCTGACGATGAGTTCACTTTCTATCCCTTCTTTAAGCCTCATCAACGAGTTTTCGGGCGTGCCAATATCAATGAGTTCGCTAAAGTTGATATTCAATCGCACGTTGCCCTTCAGGTTTTTTACTTCATTGATTTGGAGGAACTCTGCTACAAAATCTAAGTCAAGATCTGACATCAAGGTAAGCGCAACCTGCGGATTCGTAAAGTCACGTATTAACAAATTCCCTTTAAAGTTTCCGCGAGCAGGACGAAAAGAGAAGTTCCTGAGCTCGAATACCGATGTGGATGGATTCCTTTTTTCACCGTTGCTGAACCGGCCGTTTATTTCGAGCCGGTCGATGGCACGTTTTGCTTTAATGTTTTCAACAACCCCGTTGTAGCAGCCAAATTTGAATTCGAGAGCGGGTTGTTGTGTACTCGAGCCTTTGCCTTTTACGGTGCCTTCAAAGAATACTCTGCCTTGTTCGTTGTATTGGTTGATGATGGAGGCTGTCTCGGGAGGTGCCAATGAGGTGAACAGGGTGAAGTCAGGTTTTTCTCCACTCACAGTGAGGTCAAACTCAGGATGTTCAGCAAGCACCACACTGCCCGTTGCAGAAAACATCGCCTCTTCCAGCCCAATGTGGCCTTGAATAACGTTCAGCTTTTGTTTGGCAGTATCGAAAATCAGATCAGATTGAACCTTCACTTTCTTATCGTGGAAGAACGTGGGTACGCCATTTTTCAACAAGCTGAAAATCAAATTGGTATTTGTTTGAAGCTTCAATTGGCCTTCGATTGCGCTGAACGATAATTCCATGTTTTGGAGGTGACTACGGTATTCGGTGCTGTCGGCCATTTGCATAAAGCTGACGGTGAAGTCTTCGGCCAAGAGTTTCTTCAGGTGTACTTGCATGGCAGGGGTTTGTGCGGCCGAAACGGTGTCAGGGGTGATTTTCTTGGCGAGCAGCAAATTGATGTCGCCATTGGCAAATTGAACAACATCGATATGCCCGCCTTTGACGTCAAGCAGTTGAACATCGAACTTCGATTGGAGCAGATCCAGCCACCGAAATCCAAGGTATAAGTCTCTGGCCTCGTACAACGGCCTGGTATTTTTGTCTTTGGTAGCATAAAATCTGACACCCTTTAGGTCGAGGGCGAGGTAAGGGAAATCATGTAAGAATGAAACGTGGCTGCTGCCAATTTCCAGATGCCCTTCAAAGTTTTCGTTTATTTCTTTGATTGCCCACTGCGTGATATCTTTTTGTTTGTATGAAAATACAATGACTGCTGTGGCTATGCATACACTTGCAACAGTTGTTGCAAATAACATGATTTTGACTACCCTGCTCATGTGCCTAGTTGATGTTAGTTTTTGCCGGAGAGAATATATTTACGAGGCTGTTACGAAACACCTTTGTGTGCGAAGGTCGCACGGTATTTCAAAAACAAAAAAAGCCCTGACTATCAAGGCTTTTATAAGTGATCCCGCTGGGATTCGAACCCAGGACCCTTACATTAAAAGTGTAATGCTCTACCGACTGAGCTACGAGATCGTCAAACCACCGCAGTGTTGCAGGTGATCAACATATCAATTCGTTATTTGCCACTTTCAATAGCATTCGCGTAATTGAGGCGCAAAGGTAATCGAATGAAAAGATTATGCAAACCCGTTTTTCAAAAATTCTGATCGTTTTGTTGTTTCCCTCTCTCGCGGCTGCGCAATCGGTAAACCAGCAGCTCTTGCGGGCAGATTCGCTGTTTCGTGCGAAGCAATACACCCAGGCATTTGTGCTTTACGATTCTGTGGTAGCATCGAAAAGATACACTCCGGCCATGTTTTTAAAAATGGCCTACATCCAGGAGGGTTTGGGCCATGTTGGCTCGTGTCTGTATTATCTGAATTTGTATCATTTGGCATCAGGTGATGACCAGGCTCTCGGTAAAATGGAGGAACTGGCACAAAAAAATCAACTGCAGGGATATGAGGCGTCAAAGCAGCATCAGGCCAGGCAGTATTGGCAGCGGTATCTGCCATCGGTGGCTTTGTTTTGTCTGGCGCTTGCCGGCCTATCACTCGCGTGGGCTTTTGTTCAGCGAAAGAGAAATGCCGTTAGCCTGCCCTTTGTCGTCACCGGCTTTTGCATGATCATCTTGGCGGCCGCTGCAAACAATGCGTTGGGTACTCGAGCCCCGGCCATCGTCAACGGCCCGCAAACCTATGTGCTGGATGCACCTTCGGCAGGGGGAACGGTGCTGGAGATACTTGCAGAAGGGCACCGCGTGGAGGTATCAGGTACGAAAGACGTGTGGGCAAGGGTGAAGTGGCGCGATAAGTCCGCCTACATTAAGAAAAATCAACTGCGGGAAGTGAAGCTCTAGCGATGAGTTGCCTCACCCAAGATTTTGATGTGAGCATGAGCGAGGAGAATGGTCTTCTGAAAAACCCGATATATGGTTTGGCCAAACCCAACCTTTCATCTACTCTTTTTTGAAATGGCTTCTAGTAGCTGACTGAAATCGGGCTTTTGTATTCCCGGTTATTGTATTTCACTACATAATAGTACACGCCCGCAGCCTCTTGCGAGGCATACCACCTAAACTTTCTGTCGGTACTTTGGAAAATCAAATCGCCCCAGCGGTTGAAAATTTTTATTGATTCAAACTTCTGCACGCAGTTGTCTAACGGCAGCGACACTTTCTCGTCCAGGTTGCCTACGCCTGCATCCACTATCTCATCGTCTATTCCTTCAAGCGCTAGATAGTCGTTGCGCTTGTCGCCATTGGGCGTAATGATGTTTGGCATATAAAATGGTTTTTGATTCAATCCCACATCGCTCACTGATATTTTGAATTCAACCGTATCGGCCTTGGCCGTGGCACAACGGTTATCGGAAAGGTTGAACTTAAAAGTGTATAAATTGCTGTAGACGTTGTTTTTGAAAATGGAGCAATCGGGATTCCAGCTAAAGAGTGATTGCAAGCCGGTTACACCTTTAGAGTTTTTGAATGAATACCCTTCCGGCTTGAGTGTGCCGTCTGCTTCGATGAGGTTCAATCTTAACGTGTCCGTTGGTGACTGATCGGCATCGGTGCCAACCAGATTGATTTCAATGGGTTGACCTAGCAGAAAATCAGAGATTGTGCCGGCATTGAGAATGGTGTTTTTTCTCAATGCTGTGATAACGGGTTTTGTGTTGTCAGGCTTCAGTATTTTTACCTCTACATCTACAGTGTCTGCTTTGTAGAATCTGCATTTGTTCAGATTATCTACAACAATAAACTTAAATGCGTAAGTATCTTTCCGTGCCAAGTCGACTTTGTCGCACGCAATTGTCCACTTGAACTCAGAAGAGATGGATCCGTTTGCGTTGGTGGTTGGAAATGAAATGCCGAGGGTGTTCAAGTCAAAGCCCAGGCCGCGGCCGGTTAGTACCAGAAAATCGTTGTCCACGTCTTGACCAAGCACAGTAAAGTTCACTGATTCGTAGATCTTTCTGGTCAAACTGATTTTGGTCGCCTGGGTAGGAGCGCCCAATCCGGAAGTTGAAATAACAGGTGATGCGTTTTTGGGAAATTCCTGAAAGGTCAGGTCAAACAACAGTGTGTCTGGCGGGTTGAACTTGCATGGCAAATCATTGTCATCTAACAAGAACCGAAATTTAAAATTGCTCTGTTTGAAAAACTCATATTTGTCGCACTCAGGTTCCCAGATTAATGTATTTCGAATGGGCCCTTGCCGCGTAGAAAAATCGGAATTAGCAAACCGGAATCCGTAGTCTTCGGGTTTGAAGCCGTTGGTGGTGTACACGAGTGAGAGCAAATCGTTGTCTGAATCAACACCTTCGATTTCCCAACTTCGGGTGTCACCTTCGCGGATTAGATCAGTGATTTTTTTTGAACCGGGTTTGATAAAACGAGCCCGCGCATTGGTGGGGGGTTGCACATTTACAACTACTTTCAGCGTATCAGACAGCGGAAGGCTGCAGGCATCATCAAAAGCGATGATGCCCACCTGGTAAGGGCCATTGATGTAGGGGCATTGCGGAAAGCAAAGTTGAAAGTCTTGGGTGCTGCCATTGCGCAACACTGCGGTAGTCACTGCCGGCAGCACTTGATTGAGGTTGGGGTTTTTAAAATTCAGGCCCACAACCCTTATCCCAATATTCTCCGAAAAATTTTGGTCTGGCTTGTTCGAATCTAAATCAGAGACACGAACCTGGATGCACCGATCGGTGTCGGTAACGGTGTTGGCAAAAGTTACCGACATGTTTTTAGAGTACGTAAACGTGGCGTCAGTTTTCAATTTTCCGGTGATCACCGGGGGCGAGGCTACCGGGCAACCGTCTGTCACCAACATTTGAAAGTCGCGCCTGCTCTCTCCGATCTTCACTTTGTTTCTAAATTCCTCCACCTTCACGGCAAAAACATATAGCGCAAGGTTTCCTCTGGGTGTAACGGTCAGCAAGCCATCGTTACTGATTTTTAAATCCGGTAAACCGTTGAGTATGTTGGTAAGCGAAAAACCGGGTCGCCAAACTACGTTGGGGTAAGGGCGTGGTGCCCGGGCAGGGGTTGACGAGCTGCTGGTGGTATTCAGCGGAGTTACCAGAGAATACACGAGGGAATCCCCATCCGGGTCCGTTCCGGCAAAGTTGGCGTAGTAGGGTCTGAACGGACACGCAAAATCGTTGAGCGGTGGGAAAAGTGTAGGGGTTGTGTCGATGAACGGCTTCCCGTCTTTTACCACAGGGGGAAACTCCAAATAGAATGTTTGCCCGGCATATTTTGAAGGATCGGTGGAAATTGCGCTGGGCGGTACAGGGCTGAAGATATTCGCGATGGTATAGTTTCTGCAGCATCGTTGCCACGAAACATAATAACCTTGTGGGTCATTATAGGTAGCAGCGGGCAAATCCAACTCTGTTGAGTAAATCAGCTTGTCGGTGATGATTTCACCCTTCGAACACAGCGGCTGCGTGTAGTTAACGCGCGTTTTTGAAGAGAATGGAAGTACCACTGACCGCATAAACTGGTTGTCGGACTTCCGAAAAATGTTTGCCGTCAGATTGGGGTCTACATTCTCCGGAGGGGTCTGCGTTCCGTCTGGATTTCTGAAGCCGTTGATCACATCAAAATAGTAGATCAGGTTTAGCCGATAGCGGCTTCCGCTGATGTGCACCAACTCAAACTCACCGCCTACAATGTGGGAAGCCATCACCGGAAAGGTGATCAGCAGCAATAGCGTGAATAAAATCCTTTTCATGGTCAAACTGAATGGAAAGGTAATGAAATTTTTATTCGCCCGAAAACTGAACTTTGTCGTAATTTCGCAGCTCGTGAAAAAAGGCGACATACTTACCAACATCACCATTGAAACGATGGCAGCCGAAGGTAAGTGCCTTTCCAGAATTGATGGTAAGGTAGCATTTATAGAGGGGGGTGCCCCGGGCGATGTTGTTGACGTTCAACTCACCAAAGTCAAAGCAAATTTTTTGGAAGCACGGGTGGCAGTGATCCACCACTTGTCTGAACACCGGGCACAGCCATTTTGTGAGCACTTCGGCTTGTGCGGTGGCTGCGTGTGGCAACACATTCAATATGCCCAACAACTGAAGTACAAACAACAGCAGGTGGTGGACAACCTGGAGCGGATAGGAGGGCTACAACTACCAGCGATTCAACCGATCGTTCCTTCGCATCACACCAAATATTACCGCAATAAGCTTGACTATACCTTCACGGCCAACCGTTGGCTTACCCACCAAGAACTCAGCTTTGCCATTGAAAACAAAACGTACGAAGTGGGTCTGGGGTATCACATTCCAAAAATGTACGACAGGGTTTTTGATGTGAAGCAGTGCCATTTGCAGCCCGACCCGTCCAACGCCATCCGGCTGTTGGTGAAGGAAGTGGCCACTCAACACGATATTCCGTTCTTTGATTTGCGCAAGCAGATAGGCTTCTTGCGTACACTCACCATACGAAGCACCATGACAGGTTCATCAGCAGGCGCTTTGGCAAAGGCCGGAGAACTGATGGTGATATTACAAGTGACGTACGACAAAATGGAATGGACAGAGCGAATTCTTTCCGCCATCTCTGAAAATTTTCCACAGGTCACAAGCGTCAACTACATCATCAACGGCAAGCGAAACGATACATTTGCAGACCTGGATGTAATCTGCTGGCGTGGAAATCCCTACGTCACCGAAAGCATGCCGTTACCGATAGGTGATGGCGAACTGCAGTTCAGGGTAGGGCCCAAATCTTTTTACCAAACCAATCCCTCACAGGCATTTGAACTTTATAAAATTGTATGGAAGATGGCTGCCCTCACGGGCAGTGAGTTAGTGTATGATTTGTACACGGGCACCGGAACAATTGCCAACTTTGTGGCACGTGACGCTGCCAAAGTCGTTGGCCTTGAATATGTGGCGGCCGCCATCGAAGATGCGAAAGTCAATTCACAGATCAATCATATTGGCAACACACATTTTTTTGCGGGCGATATCAAAGACTTACTGAAGGAATCCTTTATCAGGGAAAATGGTAAACCGGATGTGGTCATCACCGACCCGCCCCGTGCGGGCATGCATGAAGATGTTACGAACATGCTGTTGCAGGTGGCACCGGGCCGCATTGTGTATGTCAGTTGTAACCCGGCCACGCAGGCACGCGATTTGAAAATATTGGCAGAGAAGTATGCTATTCTTGAAGTGCAGCCAGTTGATATGTTTCCGCACACCATCCATGTTGAAAATGTAGTGCATTTGGCGTTACGCTAGCGAGCTAACATTCGTTAATTCACACTTCGATAAAATTATTTCCTTTTGTTGTTTTGAAATTCAAATATTATTTGTGCAATCTTGCGTTACGCAACACAAAAAAAAATGAACAGCGTAACACCAGTTTCATTGCCTCAACGATTTGAATTGACGAGCGTGCTAGTCATTATCGGTATCCACCGAAAATCGGGGCGGTAGCGACATTGTTGTTTTGTTAATTTAACCGCCCCGATGATGAATCGGGGCGGTTTTATTTTGTACGGGTTATCACATACTAACGATTGTTTAAAAATGAAATACTATAACACAGATACCGTGCTGTTTCTCGATGGTGAATTTGTAAAAGCATCAGAAGCCGGTACTGATTTATTTGGCCAGACATTGCATTACGGTTATGGAGTTTTTGAGGGTATTCGCAGTTACGAAACCGTCAATGGCACAAAGCTGTTTGAGGCCCACGCGCACTACCAACGATTGACGCAAAGTTGTGAGCTGATGGGCATACCCATGCACTATAGTGTGGAAGAGTTGGTGCAACTGACATACCAGGTACTCGAAAAAAATCAACTGTCAAACGCCTACGTGCGGCCCTTGGTTTTTTGTGGCCCAAACATGGCTCTTACCTCACCGTCTGCCGTAAGTGTGATGATCGCTGCGTGGCCGTGCGAACGGCACCCATCGCTGAGGCCCGCCCGTGTTTGTGTTGCATCGTTCCAGCGCCCCAACCCAAAGGCCGTTACTATGGAGGCAAAGGTTTGCGGTTTGTACGTGAATTCGATATTGGCTACCACAGAAGCCCGCAAGCGTGGGTTTGATGACTCTTTGTTGCTTGACCTGCATGGTAATGTTGCCGAAGGACC
The DNA here is from genome assembly GCA_002405445.1 of Flammeovirgaceae bacterium UBA4659. Lineage (GTDB taxonomy): Bacteria > Bacteroidota > Bacteroidia > Cytophagales > Cyclobacteriaceae > ELB16-189. The sequence continues at coordinate 12,739 of DHLV01000131.1, forward strand.
GGGTGCAAACTTCTTTTATGAAAAGGACGGTGTGATGTATACGCCACCGGGTGGAAGTATTCTGCCCGGCATTACCCGCAAGACGGTGATGGAAATCTGCTACGAGTTGGAGATTGCTGTAGAAGAAAAAACTTTTACCCCAGCAGATTTATTCGAAGCAGATAGCGCTTTCTTCTGTAGTACCATGAATGAGATTGTAGCTATAGAATCAATCGAGCGCCAACCGATGAAAAAGCCGTGGAATGATTCGATGAGTAACCTGATTCGCGAAACGTACCGAAATATTGTATTGGATAGAAGTTACTCATACGTGATTGTATAATCGTTTTTCATTCTTCGGTACAAAACCCAACAACTAACAACAACCAATAACGAACAACGCATAGATGGAGCTCAACAGATATAGCAAAACAATCACCCAAGACCCGACCTTGCCCGCTTCGCAGGCAATGTTGTATGGCATTGGTTTGACAGATCAAGATATGACCAAGGCCCAAGTGGGCATAGTAAGCACCGGTTTTGATGGCAACACCTGCAACATGCACCTGAACGCACTTGCACAGGAAGTAAAAAGTGCGGTGTGGGCGCAAGATTTGGTGGGCCTGGTTTTCCATACCATTGGGGTAAGCGATGGCATTGCAAATGGCACCGAGGGCATGCGCTACTCGCTCGTGAGCCGCGAAGTGATTGCAGATTCGATCGAGACGGTTTGCAATGCACAGCATTATGATGCAGTGATTGCCGTGGTGGGGTGTGATAAAAATATGCCCGGCTCGTTGTTGGCCATGGGCCGTTTGAACAGGCCGGCCATTATGGTATATGGCGGAACCATAGCCGGGGGCCGCTACAAGGGAGCAGAGTTGAATATCATTTCGGCATTTGAGGCGCTGGGGGAGAAGATCAAAGGGCAACTTTCAGAAGAGGATTTTAAAGGAGTGATTCAAAACTCGTGCCCCGGTGCGGGCGCGTGTGGTGGCATGTACACAGCCAATACGATGGCTTCGGCCATTGAGGCGTTGGGTATGGCACTGCCCTATTCATCTTCTAATCCTGCGCTCAGCAAAGAAAAATCCGAAGAATGTCTGGAAGCAGGAAGAGCCATCCGTATTTGCTTGGAACGCGATTTGAAGCCGCGCGATGTTATGACACACCAGGCTTTCGAAAATGCAATTACCATCGTGATGGCATTGGGCGGTTCTACTAATGCAGTGTTGCATTTAATCGCCATGGCCAAGAGTGTAGGTTTGAAAATCACGCAAGATGACTTCCAGCGCATATCCAACAAAACTCCGCTCATTGCGGACTTGAAGCCCAGCGGCAGATATTTAATGGAGGCATTGCATAAAATCGGTGGTGTGCCTGCGGTGATCAAGTATCTGATCCAAAAAGGTTTGATGCATGGCAACTGCATGACCGTAACAGGAAAGACCCTGGCAGCCAATGTGGCCAATGCACGCGATCTGGATTTTGAACAGCAGGATATCATCGTCCCCATTGAAAAGCCGATCAAGAAAACGGGTCATTTGCAAATTCTTTATGGCAACCTGGCTGAAAAGGGATCTGTGGCAAAAATCACCGGCAAAGAAGGTGAACGATTCAAAGGCACAGCGCGTGTGTTCAATGGTGAGTTTGAACTGGTTGATGGCATTTCATCCGGACGCATAAAAAAAGGCGATGTAGTGGTAATTCGTTACGTAGGCCCCAAAGGTGCGCCCGGTATGCCCGAAATGTTGAAGCCAACCAGTTTGATCATGGGCGCAGGTTTGGGAAAGTCAGTGGCGCTGATCACTGATGGACGTTTTAGCGGAGGATCCCACGGCTTTGTGATTGGACATATCACTCCGGAAGCGTTTGATGGTGGCCTCTTGGCGCTGGTCGAGGACGGAGATTGGATTGAGATTGATGTTAACAAACACCAAATCAATTTGCTGGTAGACGAGAAGACACTGGCCATCAGGCGCTCGAAATTCAAAGATCGTCCTTTACGAGTCAGCACCGGTGTGCTCTATAAATACGCAAAGCAGGTAAAGACGGCCGCAGACGGATGCGTTACTGATGAAGACTGAAAGCGTTGCGATATGCAGGATCAACAACGGAGTATTGCCTGAGCAAAAGGCACGGAAATTACAAATGGCATAAGATGACAGCAGATGGCATACAACATATCGAAGTGCAAAAAATAGCAGAAGCCCAAAAAAAGATTTCAGGGTCAGAAGTATTGCTGCGATGCCTGGTGCATGAAAGGGTACAACACATTTTTGGCTACCCCGGTGGTGCGATTATGCCGGTGTACGATGCGTTGTATCACTATGGCGACCAACTTACGCATTTGTTGGTGCGCCATGAACAGGGCGCGATCCATGCAGCACAAGGTTACGCACGGGTGTCCGGAAAGGTGGGTGTAGTATTTGCAACTTCTGGCCCCGGTGCCACCAACCTGGTGACAGGCCTGGCCGATGCTCAGATTGATTCGACTCCGTTGGTTTGTATCACCGGTCAGGTGTTTGCTCATTTATTGGGAACCGATGCATTTCAGGAAACAGACGTAATCAACACTACGCTGCCCGTAACCAAATGGAATGTGCAGGTGACGGAGGCAAAGGACATTGCACCGGCAATTGCCAAAGCATTTTATATCGCTGCCAGCGGAAGACCCGGCCCGGTACTGGTAGACATCACCAAGAATGCGCAGAATGAACTGATCGAAGAGTTCGCCTACGAATCCTGTACACGTGTGCGCACATACAAACCTAAACCTGTTTTACAACTCGCGCAGGCAGAGGCCGCGGCATCGCTGATCAACCAAGCGAAACGCCCCTACATCCTGGCTGGCCAGGGTGTGTTGTTAGGCGATGCCTGCAAAGAGTTGCTCGAGTTTTCAAACAAGACTGGAATACCGGTAGCAAACACGTTGCTGGGATTGGGTTCGTTTCCAAGTCATCACCCTAACTATGTGGGGTACTTGGGCATGCACGGCAACTACGGACCAAATGTAAACACCAATCAATGCGATGTGTTGATTGCTGTGGGCATGCGTTTTGACGATCGTGTAACCGGTAACGTAAGCAAGTATGCGAAACAGGCCAAGGTTATTCATATCGACATTGACAAAGCCGAGATCAATAAGATCATCAAAGCTGATGTTGCCCTTCATGCAGATGCAAAAGAGGCCTTGGCTGCACTCACGAAATTAGTTTCTGTCTGCACGCACAATGACTGGATACAGAGCTTCAGGACCCTCAACCAGTTAGAATACGAAAAAGTAGTAGAAAAGGAAATCATGAACACCGCCACGCTGAAGATGGCGGAAGTGATACACATGCTTTCGCAGCTAACAAATGGTGAGGCTGTGGTGGTAACAGACGTGGGGCAGCACCAGATGGTGACCTCTCGGTATTATCAATTCAAAAACCCACGCACCAGCATTACGTCTGGCGGTGCAGGAACGATGGGGTTTGCGTTACCCGCAGCATTGGGTGCAAAGGTGGCAGCTCCCCGCCACGAGGTAATCGCAGTCATTGGCGATGGCGGATACCAGATGACGATGCAGGAATTAGGCACAATCATGCAATACAATATCCCTGTGAAAATTCTGGTGTTAAACAATAATTTTTTAGGCATGGTGAGGCAGTGGCAGCAACTGTTTCATGGTAAGCGCTATTCGTTTACGGAAATGCAGAACCCTGACTTTGTAAAAATCGCAGAAGCCTACAACATTCAAGCTGATAAAGTAACCGACCAAAAGGATTTGGAAGATGCACTGAAGAAAATGTTGGCTTCCGATACGTCTTACTTTTTAGAGGTGGTGGTGGAGAAAGAAGACAACGTTTTTCCGATGGTGCCCGCGGGGGCGGGAGTGGCAGAAGTGATATTGGAACTACCGAACTAGTTGTTCGTTGGCAGTTGTTCGTTATTCATTTGCGAACAACCAATGACAAACAAATGATAACGATTTGAATATGAAACAAGAATACACATTAGAGATCGTATCTGACAACAACTTCAGTATTCTCAACCGCATTGTGAATGTACTCAACCGCAGGCGTGTGCGCATCAAAAAGCTGATAGCACATGAAATGGAGGGCGACTTCAAACGAGGAGGTGCGCTGCTGCTGCTTTACACTACACCCGAGATGGTTGAAAAAGTGAAACACCAACTGGAGAAATTGATTGAGGTAGAGCACGCAGACTATTTTGAAGGAAGCGAAAGGTTTTTGGCATTGATCAACGACAGTACGAGACTTGAACCGATTGCAGCTTCTTAAAAAACTCATCGACTGCTTGAAAGCATTAATGGGGGAACATAAAACTAAAAACGACTAACCAACAACGAACAACTAAAATCAAAACTATGGCAAAGATTAATTTCGGTGGCACAATAGAAGAAGTAGTGACTCGTGAGGAGTTTCCGATGCACAAGGCGCTTGACGTATTGCGCGGTGAAACGATTGCAATCATTGGGTATGGCGTGCAAGGGCCTGCACAATCGCTGAACCTCCGCGACAACGGGTTCAACGTGATTGTGGGACAACGCAAGGGCACCAAAACCTGGGACAAAGCCGTGGCACATGGTTGGGTGCCGGGTGAGAGCCTGTTTGACATAGAAGAAGCCGCCAGGCGCGGAACGATCATTCAGTTTCTCATGAGCGATGCAGGGCAGATTGCTACCTGGCCTACCATCAAGCCACACCTGACAAAGGGTAAGGCTTTATATTTTTCACATGGCTTTGGCATCACATTTAAAGACAAAACCGGCATTGTGCCGCCCGCTGATGTGGATGTGATCCTGGCAGCACCGAAAGGTTCGGGCACCTCGGTGCGCAGGTTGTTTTTACAGGGTAAAGGTATCAACTCCAGTTATGCGGTATTCCAGGATGCGACAGGAAACGCAAAGACACGCGCCATCGCTTTGGGCATTGGTGTAGGGTCGGGCTATCTGTTTGAAACCGATTTCAAAAAAGAAGTTTATTCTGACCTGACGGGTGAGCGCGGAACCTTGATGGGTGCCATTGCCGGAATTTTTGAGGCGCAGTATGAGGTGCTGCGCTCGAAGGGGCATTCACCTTCGGAGGCATTCAACGAGACAGTCGAAGAATTGACGCAGAGTTTGATGCCTTTGGTGGCCGAAAATGGTATGGATTGGATGTATGCCAACTGCTCTACCACCGCACAACGTGGTGCTTTGGATTGGAAAAAGAAATTCAAGGCAGCTACATTGCCTGTGTTCAAAGAGTTATACGACAGTGTAGCCAGTGGTACAGAAGCGAAACGCACCATCGACACATGCAGCAAGCCCGACTATCGCGAAAAGCTTGCAGAAGAACTTAAGGAACTGCGCGAGAGCGAACTGTGGCAAGCGGGTGCTGCGGTGCGCGCGTTGAGGCCGGAGAAAGAGAAGGTAGAAGCGAGTATGATCAATTAAATGGTTGTTGGTTGTTCGTGATTGGTTGCTCATGGGCGTTCCAATAGCTGATAACTAACAACAACCAACGAAATGGTTTCAGTACAAAATCAACAAATCGACATTCACCGCGCGCACTTGGTGTTGAAAAACATTGTGCTCAAAACACCGTTGCAGTTTCACCACAAACTGTCAGAGCGGTTGGGTGCTGAGGTGTATTTGAAACGCGAGGATTTGCAGGTGGTGCGCTCGTACAAGATTCGCGGTGCATATAATTTGATGCACAGTCTATCAGCAGAACAGCGGCAGCGCGGGGTGGTGTGCGCCAGTGCCGGCAACCACGCGCAAGGTGTGGCACTGTCATGCAAGTTGTTGAACATCAAAGGTGTAATGTACATGCCTGCCATTACGCCCAAGCAGAAGATCAACCAGGTCAAAATGTTTGGTAATGGCTTCATTGAGATTGTACTCATTGGCGATACGTTTGACGACTGCCAGGCTCATGCCATGAAATTCACCGAAGACAACCACATGACCTTCGTTCCGCCTTTTGATCATCCTAAAACAATCGAGGGGCAAGGCACAGTAGCAAAAGAGATCTTAGATGAGCAATCAGACATTGATTATTTGTTTGTGCCGATCGGTGGTGGAGGATTGTGCGCGGGCATGTCACATTATTTCAGCACCTATTCACCGCAAACAAAAATTGTTGGTGTAGAACCCACGGGTGCACCTTCGATGAAAGAGGCGCTAAAGGCCGGTAAGCCGGTGGTCCTTGAAAAAATACAAAGATTCGTAGATGGTGCGTCAGTCAAAAAAGTAGGAGACCTTACATTTACACTTTGTAAAGATGCGCTGAACGATATGTTGCTGGTACCCGAAGGGAAGGTGAGTTCTGCTATTTTACAGCTTTACAATGAAGATGCAATTGTGGCCGAGCCCGCAGGTGCACTGGCCATTGCGGCACTTGATCAATATGCCGGGCATCTGAACGGCAAACGCGTAGTATGTGTCCTCAGCGGTGGCAACAATGACATCGACCGCATGCAGGAAATCAAGGAGCGCTCATTATTGTATGAAGGGCTCAAGCATTACTTCATCGTGCGCTTTGCACAGCGCCCCGGGGCTCTCAAGGAATTTGTGAATCACATCCTTGGCCCAACAGATGATATTGTGCGTTTCGAGTTTATTCAAAAGCACAACAAGGAAACGGGTCCGGCTTTAATTGGGATAGAATTGAAATCGCGCGAAGATTATCACTCACTCATTGGCCATATGAATCAATTCAAACTCAATTATACGGAGGTGAACCAGAACGAGAATTTGTTTGAGTATCTGGTGTAGCGTTAACCATATTTTTGACGATGCTCTGTCACCTGATTGCTGCATTTCCTCAGGTATCTAATTGTTTGTTAATACGATGGCGCCCTGCTGAAGCGCCATCCTTGCATTACGGCACCTCCACAAACATAAATCCCCTGGTGTCTGCACCTTCGTAAAAATCTACTTTCTTGCCGATGAGGTACATGGTGTGTTTTTTGTCGACCAGCACCGTAACACCCTCCATTTGGTAGGTGAGGTCTGAGGCCTTTTGCCGGTCGAACCCGATGATCAGCGATACGCCCCCGCAGCCCCCGCCTTTTACGCCCAGCCGCAGGGCGTACCCTTCGGGTATTTTCTTGGTTCGCATGATGTGGAGCACCTCTTGAGCTGCGCGGGCAGTAAGGGATACAGGTTGCAGATTATCAAACATATTTAGAAAGAGTTTCAAAATTATTTAATTTTCGAACATTATCACTTTACCAAAATAATTCCATGAACATAGCCCTTGAACTCATTAAAGTGGTTGTTCCCGCCTCGGTTGTATTGTATGCTGTCTATTTGATGGTGCGGGCGTTTATCCAGCGTGAGATTGAATTGAAAAAACTGGAGGTGCGTAGCCGAAGCATCGAAACCATCTTGCCCAGCCGCCTACAGGCGTATGAGCGTATGACGCTGTTTTTGGAGCGGATATCGCCACAAAATCTACTCATCCGTTTAACCAACCCAGCATTTTCGGCCAAAGACTTTCAAAAAGTGCTGTTGGACGAAATCCGCAACGAATACAACCACAATGCCTCGCAGCAGGTGTATATGAGCGAAGACGTATGGAGCAAAATCAGAAATGCCAAAGAGGATTTGATCATGTTGATCAACGAGGCTTCAGGCGCCATGATGCCTGATGCAAAGAGCATCGACCTTTCGAAGAAGATTTTTGAACTGGCAATGGAGAAGAAAGTGGATTTGATATCACTGGCTTTAACGGAATTGAAGAAAGAGATACAGCAAATATTTTAGGATGTCAAAAACCGCATTGCTGATTGGCTCAACCGGTTTGATTGGGAAGCAATTATTGCGTTTGCTGCTTCAAAGTGAGCGTTATCGTAAAGTGGTAGCAGTGGCCCGCAAACCGCTTGAGATAAGACACGGAAAGTTAGAG
>DHLV01000131.1:20796-21533 GCA_002405445.1 Flammeovirgaceae bacterium UBA4659
TGATCAATTAACCCAACACACTGAGATGTTGAGGGCAGACGATGTTTTTTGTTGCCTGGGCACTACCATTAAACTGGCCAAAACAAAGGAGGCATTTCGGGCTGTGGATTTTGACGCGCCTGTGCAACTGGCAAAGGTTGCTTTACACAACGGGGCGAAGCAATTTCTGTTGGTGTCGGCATTAGGAGCCAACAAAGCCTCATCCATCTTTTACAACCGGGTGAAGGGCGAGGTGGAGGAAGAGATTGCAAAATTGGGCTATCTAACTTGTCACTTTTTGCGACCGTCACTGCTGCTTGGCGACCGCAAAGAGCACCGGGCAGGTGAAAAGGCAGCGCAGGTTTTCTATAATTTATTTGGGCGGATAATTCCCCAACGATACCAAGCCATTGATTCAGCAAAAGTGGCGCGGGCATTATTGTTTCTTGCATCGTCAGACCGGCCAGGTCAATGGGTGCATGAGTCGGAGTCACTTCAGTCATACTAAAACTCAGTATTATGATAGCAGTCATTCAGCGCGTGAGGCGTGCTTCAGTTGAAATAACTGAGATGAAGAAGTCTGCAATCGGGAAAGGCCTGTTAGTCTTGCTTGGAATAGAAGACGCAGATACCGATGAGGATATTGAGTGGCTTGCGAGCAAACTGGTCAACCTGCGCATTTTCAACGATACGCAAGGGGTGATGAATGTAAGTGTAAAAGACGATGGCGGAGATATTATTTTGGTGAGCCAGTTTAC
>DHLV01000050.1:0-2380 GCA_002405445.1 Flammeovirgaceae bacterium UBA4659
CCAACTAAATGCCGTCTTTTATTGTTGTATTTTTGCATGGATAAACAGGATTGACATGATGGTGCGGAGACTGCTTTTGCTTTTTTGGGGTTTAACGGTTGGCTTTTATGTGCATGCAACCCATTTAAGGGCAGGGGAAATCACTGTTACCCGCGACAATTGCAGCGGCCTCACCTTTACCATCACCATTACCGTTTATACCAACACGGGGTCTCCGGTAAAATTCAGCGATGGCATTCTGGACTTTGGAGACGGAACCAGCATCCGGACCCCCACGGTAGAGAATACGCCATTTAAACCCGGTATCGGCTTTGTCAGTTACTCAACCACCCACACCTATCCGGGCCCCGGTTACTACGTGCTCAGTTACAAAGAGCGCAACCGAAATGCCGGCATCCTCAACATGACCAATTCGGTAAACACCCAGTTTTATCTGGAAACTTCCATGGTGGTAGATCGTTTCGTGTGCGACAACTCTCCGCGCCTATTGGTGCCACCCATCGATAAAGGTTGCACAGGTGGTGCCTGGTATCACAACCCTGGCGCTTACGACATTGATGGCGACTCGCTCTCGTATGAATTTGTTATTCCAAAACAGGATAAAAACATTCCCGTTGGCAATTATCGCGATCCGAACCACCCGGATTTCTACTCGGGCTTACAGTACAATCGCGCCAATGAAAAACAGGATGGCCCGCCCACGTTTTCCATTAACTCCCGCACGGGCACCATCATTTGGGATGCCCCGGGGTCGCAGGGAGAATACAATATTGCATTTAAGATCATTTCTTGGCGGAAGATTGCCGGCACGTTTGTGCAACTGGGGTACGTTACGCGCGATATGCAAATTGTGATTGAAGACTGCCTGAATAAACGCCCCGAATTGAAGGTGCCAGATGATATCTGCGTAGTGGCTGGAACCGTTGTGGACGAAAGCATATTTGGAACCGACCCGGATTTTGACCCGGTCACCATCGAGGCATTTTCACAAGCTTTTATTGTCAACCCATCTCCAGCGGTTTTTTACAGTCCAGATCTGACCAAACCAAATCAAGCTTTTGAACAACCGACCAGTTCCACTCAAGATGCAGTGCTGAAGTTTCGCTGGGCCACCGATTGCCGGCATGTCAAAGAGCAACCGTATCAGGTGGTCTTCAAAATTACTGACAGATCGGGTCGTGGGCCGTCTTTGGTGCAGTTCAAAACATGGAACATCAGAATAGTGGGGCCGCCACCGGTGTGGCAATCTGCCACTGTTAACGTGCCTGCAAGGTCTGCCAACTTGCAGTGGAATGCTTACACTTGCACCAATGCCACGTCTATCGAAGTGTATCGAAGGGTTGGCTCATTCCCATATACCCCACCTGAGTGCGTCACGGGCATTCCCGACTTCCTTGGCTTCACAAAGATTGCCACCCTTCCCTCCAATGCCACGCAGTACACCAACACAGGGTTGGCCGCGGGTGCGCAGTATTGCTATCGGTTGGTGGCCGTTTTCCCGCTGCCCCAGGGGGGCAAGAGTATTGTATCGCAGGAAATTTGTGTTCCGCCATTTCAGGTAGACAAAGCGGTCATCACGCATGTCTCAGTCGATCGAACCTCCACTACCACTGCAACCAATCAACCCGTCAATGACGGGCAGATCAGGGTGCGTTGGCGCTCACCTTTCGATGCCACCGCAGGCAATTTTCCGAGGCCTTTTTACTTTAAGATTTTCAGATCTGAAGGATTTTCGGGGACCTTGCGCACGGTAGATATTTCTCCGCCCGGCAAGTTTAGAGATTCTACCATTGTTGATACCAATATTGCCACCCGAGATGTAATTTACAACTACACGGTAAAAGCATTTGCCAACAACGATGCAGAACTGGCCCTTTCCGAAAGCGCTTCGCTGGTGCGTTTAGATGCCAAGCCAGAATTTGAAAGGATTAAACTGACTTGGGCTGCAGTAGTGCCTTGGTCAAACAACACTGCCCAGTATCCTTGGCACAGAATTTACCGCGGGCCCGCCAATGCCACCGAGAATCAAATGGTACTGATCGATAGCGTGAATGTAAACCAACGCGGATTTTCCTATTTGGATGAAGGGCAGTACAACAATGTTAAACTGCAAAACGGGCAGGAGTATTGTTACAAAGTGATGACCCGCGGATCGTACGGAAACCCGAAGATCAAAGCCCCACAAAACAACTTCTCGCAAATTACCTGTGCCGTTCCTGACGACAAAGTGCCGCCCTGCAAGCCTCAAATCACGCCCATCGGCACCGATTGCTCCAAACCGGAAAACAACCCTTGCGGGCAATCAAACTCCTTCACGAACATCGTCCGGTGGAAACGCCCTTTCGATCCAAATTGTAAGTTGGACATCAAGAGTTATAAT
>DHLV01000050.1:2589-8668 GCA_002405445.1 Flammeovirgaceae bacterium UBA4659
GTTTTTGAGGACAAAGACTTATCGTCTTTTGCGGGTTGCTACAGAATAACGGCTGTAGACAGGGCCGGCAATGAAAGCGACCCAAGCGAGGAAGTTTGCTTTGACAATTGCCCTTACTACGAACTGCCAAATGTATTTACCCCCAATGGCGATAACTGCAATGATGTTTTCAGCGCCTATAGTTTGCGCGATATCACCGAAGGAAATAAAACGAAGTGCGGAGAACTATCCCCTGACCAGGTATCTGACCTGCAAAGGCGCTGTGCACGCTTTGTGCAAAAAGTGGTGTTTACCGTTTACAACCGCTGGGGCGGAGTGGTTTACACCTACGATTCGGGTGGAGAGCGAACGATTTACATCGACTGGGACAGCCGCGATAACAACAAGGCTGAATTACCGGCAGGCACTTATTATTACGAGGCCCAAGTGACATTCAACGTAGTCGATCCTTCCAAAGCAAACAAATCGATTAAGGGATGGGTACAAATCATCCGATAAAACCAACCGTTTTCTTTGATGGGGTCTGCAACTTGTGCAACCGGTCGGTTTTGTTCGTGATTAAAAGAGATCGGCAGGCAAAATTCAATTTTGCACCCTTGCAATCAGCCTACGCACAATATCACCTGACCGCACTTGACCCAGCAACCAATGACCTCAATACAATCGTATTGTTGAAGGATGGAAAGGTGTACAAAAGAAGCCGGGCCATTTTGGAAATTACCCGTTGTCTTTCGGGCCTGTGGCCTTTGCTCTATGCATTTGTAGTTCTCCCTGCCCCACTGCGCGACACGGTGTATGATTGGGTGGCAAGCCATCGATACACGTGGTTCGGAAAAAAGGATGAGTGCATGATCCCCACGCCACCATTAAGGTCCAGATTTATACCATGATTGTTGCAAGATTTTTAGCGTCAACCAGCAGGCAATAACGCTTGTCAAAAAGCATGAATTTGAGTTCTTAAACCATAAATTTGCGTTATGAAAGCATTTGTATTCCCCGGGCAGGGCGCCCAATTTACGGGCATGGGAAAGGACATTTACGAAACCAACCCCAAAGCCAGGCAATTGTTTGATGCGGCCAACGATATCCTGGGTTTCAATATCACCCAAATCATGTTCAGCGGCACCGCTGAAGAGCTGAAGCAAACCAAAGTAACACAACCGGCCGTATTCATCCACTCGGTTGCCATCGCGCTGGCGCAAGATCACCAACAGCCCGACATGGTGGCCGGCCATTCGCTGGGCGAGTTTTCATCACTGGTTGCCAATAAGACGCTTTCCTTCGAAGATGCGCTGGGGCTGGTGTCAAAGCGGGCCAGTGCCATGCAGCGTGCATGCGAAATCAATGCCTCTACGATGGCTGCCATTTTAGGCTTGGATGATGCGATAGTGGAAGAAATTTGCGCATCCATCAAAGAAGAAGTGGTGGTGGCAGCCAACTACAACTGCCCCGGGCAACTGGTGATATCCGGCTCACTGAAAGGGATCGAAATTGCATGCGAAAAATTGAAAGGCGCGGGCGCCAAGCGTGCCATGCCATTACAGGTAGGCGGGGCGTTCCACTCACCGTTGATGACACCCGCCCGTGAGGAGTTGGCTGCGGCCATTGAGTCAACTGTGTTCCACACTCCTACTTGCCCGGTGTATCAAAATGTGAACGGCCTTCCATCAACAGATACTGCCACCATACAGAAAAATTTGATCAGCCAACTGACTGCACCGGTGCGGTGGACGCAGTCTGTTCAAAATATGGTGAAAGATGGCGCAACCACATTTTTTGAGTGCGGCCCCGGAAAGGTGCTGCAAGGATTGGTGAAGAAAATTGCACCCCAGGCAGAGGCAGGAAGCCTGTAGGTACAAGGGCGCGCACACCCAATAGCGCGAGCAACGCTCCGGTGTGTTATCCCTTCGCTTCATCTGCCCCGTCCACCCGTTTTACCGCCAAAGGGTCGTCACATTCCTGCAAAAGCGCTGCATTCGTTTTCTGCAAAACCGGATGGATAAAATCCGGTGAAATTTCAGCCAACGGCACCAATGTAAATCTCCTTTTCGCGATGGCAGGGTGTGGAATTGCGAGGTCTGCCCGGTCGATGACCGACCCACCGAAATACAGAATGTCAATGTCAATCGTTCGGGGCGACCACCTTGCAGTTCTTACTCGCCCAAGTGCCCGCTCAATTGAGAATATTGCCTCCAAAAGCTGCCCCGCTGTCAACCGCGTTTCTACCCGAAGCACCTGATTGTAAAAATCGGGCTGCAACGGCATGCCCCAGGCTGCTGTTTGATACACACTACTTTTTTGCAACACCGCACCAATCTTCATGTTCATTTCCGCTGTTGCACGCTGCAACAGGCGGCCTCTGTCACCCTGGTTGGACCCCAACAAAAGAAAAACATCTTTTTCCATTTTCAGGTACAAGCTACGTGCTGCACGGCAGTTTTGCAATGCAGTAACAGCCCAAGTTCGATTCTGTTCGGGAGTCGCTCCGGCAATCGGCAAGGCTTGGGCAAATCGCTGCGCAGATCGATGGCCGCGCACAAAGGAGAGACAAACACCACACAACCATCGCTACCACTACACAATCTGCATCCCTTTCAGTATTTTTGTATTCTTGATGACATGCCTATGAATTTCTTCAAATCATTCCTCGCTTCCTGTTTGGGTTCGCTGGTCGCGTTTGTTCTTGCCTTCCTGCTGTTGTTTGGATTGTTGGCCGGCATGATCGGAGCCGCGGTATCAGACAATGGAAATGACGGCAAGGTTCCAATCAATGACAACTCCGTGCTGCACCTGAAACTCGATGTGCCCATTACAGAAGCTGAAATTGAAAACCCGTTTGCGGGCTTACCGCTGCCGGGCGCAACGGAGCATGCCATCAGCTTGCTTGAATTCAAGCGTGTAATCAGCGCGGCTGCCGATGACCCGAAAATTGCAGGCATTTACCTCGATATATCCATGTTTATGAGTGGGTTTGCCACTGCCAAAGAAATGCGTGAGTCTTTGCTCGCATTCCGTAAGGCTGGCAAGTGGGTAGTGGCCTACAGTGAAACGATGAGCGAGTCTGCCTACTACATCGCTTCAGCAGCTGACAAAGTGTACCTCAATCCGGAGGGCGATCTGGAGTTCAATGGGCTGTCCGTTGAGGTCTCATTCTTTAAAAAGCTGTTGGACAAACTTGATATCAAACCGGAAATCTTCCGCGTGGGCGACTTTAAAAGCGCTGTAGAACCATTTATGCTCGACAAAATGAGCGATGCCAACCGCCTGCAACTGAACGAATTGATCACGGGCATCAACAACGAAATGATCAAAGAGATTGCAGCAAGCCGCAACATCGAAGAGAGCAAACTAAAGGAAGTTTCTGACAAAATGCTGGCCACCACACTATACGAAGCGAGAAAACATCACCTGATCGATTCGCTGGTGTATTACGACCAGGTGCTGGCAGATGTGGGAAAGCGGTTAGGGGTGAGCGATGAGAATGACATCGACTTTGTGAAATACAACAAATACAAGAAGTCGGTGAGCGGGTACAAGACTTCCGAGAATGAGATAGCAGTAATTGTTGCCGAGGGCGAAATCATGCCGGGCAAAGCAGAGCCCGGCATCATCGGCTCCTCCACCTTTGCCAAGGAAATCCGCAAAGCGCGCACGAGCAAAAAAGTAAAGGCGATTGTACTGCGCATCAATTCACCCGGAGGCAGCGCACTGGCCTCTGATGTGATGTGGCGCGAAGTAACGCTGGCAGCAAAAGAGAAACCGGTGATTGCATCCATGGGCGACTACGCAGCATCCGGGGGGTATTACATTGCCATGGGCGCCAACACCATAGTGGCCGAGCCCAACACCATCACCGGGTCAATTGGCGTGTTCAGCGTACTGTTTGATATGAGCGGCTTTCTCGGCAACAAAATTGGGGTCACCTTCGATGAGGTGAAGACCGGTGACGTAGGTGAACTAATGACGGTGACAAGGCCGCTGACAGAACAGGAAAAACGTATTTGGCAAAAACGCACCGATGCCATTTACGAAACTTTTACCACCAAGGCTGCCGATGGCCGACAAATGAACGTGGACGATTTGCGCAAGGTGGCCTCTGGGCGCGTGTGGACGGGCACCCAGGGCAAAGAGCGCGGGTTGGTAGACGAACTGGGCGGCTTTGAAGATGCTGTAAAAATTGCCGCTCAAAAAGCGGGGGTTGCCGATAACTACCGCGTGAGGTTTTACCCGAAACAAAAGACATTTTTTGAGCAGTGGCTGAACGATCTGGAAGAAAACGCGGAAACCACCATGCTTCGGAAAGAACTGGGCGAGAACTACCAGATGATCGAGCACATCAAAAAGATCAAATCATACCAAGGTGCGCAGGCAAGAATGCCGTTTGAACTGAAAATTCGTTAACAAGAAGTTAGAATACATCCGATACAGTGAAGCGATACTGGTCACTTGATGCTGGATGCTGGATGCTCGATGCCCGTTAACAATCGCACCTTGCCAACCTGTCATTTCTGCCGTGTATCAGCCGCTAACAATCAATGTTACCCCAAACGTGTGTAAATGGGCTTGCTGGGCGCGCCCAAAGATTTCCGAAATCTGCAATGCGCCCATGCTTGCTGTAATCTGCCGCGCTGCCACGGTGTACCGCCAGCACAAAAATACAGATGAATGGCAAGTATGCGCATTGCAGTAGGTGAAGACAGGCGGCTGCCCGGAGGATTGAGCTTACTGCCCGCAAGCAGCACGCTACCACACCGATGCGAAAGTGCACAAGCGAATGGAGGCACAAGAAGTAACAGGAAAAGCCCTGGAAGTAAAAGAAGCCGGCAGCACACGGTTTTGTATGGGTGCTGCTTGGCGCGAAGTGCGCAACCACCACGCTTTTGAAAAAGTGCCGGAGCTGGTGAAAGGCGAGAGCAACCGCATTGGCGTGTTGCGTACGCTCGCCACGTTGCCCGAGCATCCCCAATCGGTGGCTGTCAATGCACTGGTACCCGTGGAAGGCACCCATTTGGAAGACCACCAGAAGGTGAGCGTATGGGAAATGGTGCGTATAATTGCCACTGCATCACCATGCCCAAGGCCTTGGTGCGGTTGTCAGCCGGGCGCGTGCGAATGAGGTTGGAAGAGCAGGCGCTGTATTTTTTTGGCCGGTGCCAACACCATATTTGCAGGTGGCAAGTTATGGACTACACCCCACCCTGCGGTGGCGCAAAGCCCAACCAATGTTTCAGGTACTGGTTTTGAAACCCGCGCAAGCGTACAAAGCCCTCGAAAATGCCGCCATTGTAACGGCCTAAAAGCGTAGAATTCTATTCTGGCGAAAGCCTTGAAAAGGGTATAAAATGCCCGAAACGACACGTAATGTCTGAGCCGAATTTTTGATAATTTGGTTGGATTTATAAGCCAGTAAGCGACTAAAGCACACCTCCTCCAAAGTATTCGGGTGCCGTTTATGCGGATAACTCAATCAAACAATACTTAATCCGTCCAATTGAAGAGTACAATACTCGCAAAAGGAAATCGAGTTTAATAAAGATGCACTGATTAAGTGATTAGCGAAGGTCTCTTTGCCTTAAATAGCATACAAAGATTTTGAAATCCGTAGACCACCAAGCAGTCACCATCAACGCACTGATTCGCACTCGATACATCGTTCAAAAAGAGCGAAGTTTGCATTACCAGCAGTTCACGCCTGTTTTTGAAAGGTTCATTAGCGAGAAGCAGGGCTACCGAACTGGCGGCACAAAAAAAGCTCATGGATGCCTTTTATTTTGAAAGACATCCATCAACTTATTCCAAATGATCAAATCAAAACTGATCTCTATCTTGCAAAGCAAAGCCGCTTTCGTTGCTTATCTTTGACTGAGCCTTCTCAGTTGAGTTTTTCTTAGTTGAAACAACCGTGAATGAAAGAAGGGTAATTGCTGCAATAGCAATGATTGTTGAGGTTACTTTTGTTTTCATAATTTTTTTAGTTGTTTGAAAAAACATGATTACACTATTCTTTGATTGAAGCAGTCGATGCAGGTTGAGTGGAAGGTCTTACCTCCTCTTTTGTGCACGACATAAAGGTTGAAAG
>DHLV01000050.1:8908-9098 GCA_002405445.1 Flammeovirgaceae bacterium UBA4659
AGTTTTAAATTTTTTTTTAAATTTATTCTTTTATCTAAGCTGTCTATGCTGGTTGAGGGGCTGGTCTTACCTCCTCTTTTGTACACGACATAAAAATCGAACCGCAAATAATCGCAGTTACAATAGCGCAGATAAATTTTTTCATAGGGATTTTTGTTTTAACTTTATATTAGTTTAATTTTTTGACATT
>DHLV01000108.1:0-474 GCA_002405445.1 Flammeovirgaceae bacterium UBA4659
CCTAACGTGATGCGCTAATCCTCCCGCGTTTCGCGGGACACCTCGATTCTAATTTCAACCCCAGCGTCAATCAGATAGCGTGAAATGCCTCGCTTTTTTATTTTTCGCTCAAGTGCCAATGCCTCCGTTCTAGTAGCAACATTTAATGCCCATATCTTTATCCATGGCGAGCCGTTTTTTGTGGACTTGACGATACCTGCATTATGCCGTGAAAGACGCAAATTGAAATTATCGGTTTGGCCGCAGTAAAATTTTCGAGTCGATTTGCTGAATAGAACGTAAACAGTGAACGTCATATAACGACAAAGCCTCACTTAACCTGTGAGGCTTTGTCGAGGTGAGAGGATTCGAACCTCCGGCCTCCACGTCCCTAACGTGATGCGCTAACCGGGCTGCGCTACACCTCGATGTTTTTCTCGATGCGCTAATCCCGCTTTTAGCGGGACGCTACACCTCGATGTACTTTCTTTCAAC
>DHLV01000108.1:764-8421 GCA_002405445.1 Flammeovirgaceae bacterium UBA4659
TTCTTTTTGTTGGAGAAGCCCTTGATAAACCGCGCCCAGTTGAGGGGATCCAAAAAAGGATTGTAAACAGGTCTAAAGCTATTTCCAGCAGATTGCGACCATTGATCGATGTAGTACTTGTAATTGGCGTTGCCATCCATGGGGGCCGAACGGGCCATCAGGGCTAGCAACTCGGCATTAAGGGCTTTTTGGTCTAAGCCGCGATTGTCGGTTGGCAGGTTCATCGCCAATACAGCCTCCTTAAACAATTCCTCAGTAGGGAAACCCACTATCACACTATTCAACATTGTGACGTCTTGCGTCAATTCAATCAATATGGTCAGCTGGTCGGCTGCGGCATCTGGCACAATGTAGTGGGTTCGGTGGTAGCCCACCATGCTGATCACCACGCTGTCGCCCACCAACACGGGCATCGAAAAGAAACCGTACGCATTGGTAATATCGCCCCTACCGGCTTTCGGCACATACACGTGTGCCCCAATCAGCAGCTCAGAAGAATCGCGCACAATACCCGACAGTTGAATCACCCTGCGTTTCTGTTGGGAAAAGCCATCGGTGGCATTTCCTAACATCAGACCCATACAACATACCAGAAAAATACGATTCATACAGTCGGGCAAAGGTAGTCAATAAATATGATGCACCTAACGCATTTTTTGGCTTACATAAACTGATTTTTTAAATCCAGACGGCATCTTTTCTTAACTTGTAGCAATGGAAGCATCAGAGAAAATCATTGTTTATCAAGCCTATGATAACGTGATCGTAGCCAACTGGGCCCAGACAAAACTCGATGCCTATGGAATCCCGTGTTTTTTAACGGAAGAGAATTTTACCGGCCTTTACCCGCTGCGAAACGATACCTTCCCCGGTGTGCGGCTGCATATTTTTGAAAAAGATCGCGAAGAAGTACATCGAATACTAGCTGAACAATCGGAGACATTTATCACCTGTCCGCATTGCCAATCGAAGGATTGGAAAAAAATACCGAAGGCTACCAGTAAATTTACGTTTGTCGCGCTATTTGTATTACTCGGAATGCGCGCACCGCTTATTGATGAAGAATATGAATGCAACAACTGTGGAAGAAGGTTCAACTAAACCACGTGTGTACGACAACATCTTTGTAAAATCATGCCCTATCATTCCCTCACCCCACAAAAGTTGCCAGTTAACGCAGTTACTATTTCCCCTCTCCCCAGGGAGAGGGGTTATTAAGTTGTGGTAACCTGGTTTCTTATTCGGGCGAGGGCATCTCGATTGCAAAATTGTCGTTCACACTGCTACATCTTCAACACCGTAAATTCAACGCGTCTGTTGTTTGCACGTCCCTCTTCGGTTTCGTTGGTGTCAATGGGTTTACTTTCTCCGAAGCCACGTGCCTGCAGGCGTACACGGGCAATGCCCTGGCTGACCAGATAATCGACCACGGCCTGCGATCGTCCCTGAGACAGATTAGCGTTGTAGATGTCAGACCCCCTGCTGTCGGTGTGGCCCGCGATCTCGATGGACACTTTCGGGTTTTGCGTTAGGAAATCTGCAACCTTATCCAATTCAACAAAAGACTCCGTCTGCAGGGTGGTTTTATCATAGTCAAAGTAGATATTCTTCAATCGAACGGTAATGCCCACTTCAATTGGAGTGAGTAAAATATTTTTAATCACCGGTGATACATCCGGATTGTCTACGAGCACACTGTCGGTTGCATTCAGATAACCTTCCGCTGATGCGGTGTACATATACCAACCCAGGCCGGGAATCTCTTGTTGGTATCTTCCGTTCGCTGGGCTCAACCTGTAATCTACTGTTTGATTTGATTGAAGGACAATGCTCAACCTGCTGGTGGACACATTGGCATTTGTTTTTTTGTCGATCACATCGCCCGACAATATCAATTTTTTTGCCACGGGGGTCATGTACACGTCTACGCGCAAAGTTGTATCCCGATTGATTTTGGGCAAGTTGTAATCTTGCGAAAAAGGCAGGTAACCGGCAGCCGTTGCGCTGAGCGCATAACCATTTGTTTCGGGTATTTTGGTCTCAAACCTGCCGGCAACTGTTGACTTAACGTTGATTGGTTTCTGGTCTTTGATCGTAAGCTCCAAAGCGGCCACCAAGGGCTGTTGCGTTTTTTTGCTGTACACATTCCCCATCAGTACGATCTTCATTGTACGTGGCTTGAGCACCAACAGATCAAAATTGCCGCCATCTACTACGTTGCCAGCGCGTGCTGTAAAAATATTTCCATGAATGTCGATTGAAAAATAAGCATCTTCAGAAGGTGTGTTAATCGCACGCCCTAAATTGACAGGCTCGCTCCAGTGGGCCCAACTGTCATCCAATCGGGTAGATTTGTAGATATCGCTGGCCCCCACACGGTCTTTGGTAAATCTGTTGCTTGCAAAGTAGAGTGTTTTTTGGTCGGGGGCGATGAAGGGTGCATAGTCATCGGCAACGCTACTGATCGATAGCTTTACCGGTTTTGAAAAAGAGCCATCGGTTTGCATAGTCGAAAGGTACAGGTCGCTGAACTTGTCTTTTTCCTTTTCTGCGAAATACAATATCATTTGCTTGCCATCAGCCGAAAGCGTGGCACCATTGAAAACGCCCTTGTCCATTAGTTCAAAGTCAGTTACACGTAATTCATTCCAATTGCCGCCTGGTGACACCACCGAAAAACCCTTGGAATTTTTGCTTCTGCCACCGCGAATAAACAATGAGCCGTCAGGCAGGAAATTATACACTTGGTTGAAGCGGTTTTGGTTGAATGGCGCGCCCAGATGCGTTGCCTTTGTCCATTGTCCTTTATCGTCTACACTCGAAACCCAAATATCCTGGCTTCCCTCTTTGCCAAACGTATTGTCGGGGTGGTTGGCCACAAAAAAATAGAGGCTGTTGCCATCGGGCGAAATCACGGGCGACACCTCGTTGTAGCGGGAGTTAACATTGTCGCTGAGTTTCACCAATTCATAGCGCGGGCTGATTTCCTGGGCACACAGGTGGTGGCACGCCAGGCAGGAAAGAATAAGCAATAGTTGTTTCATTCAAAAGTTAGCCTGTAAAAGCTGCTGGCTGTTTTACATCGATAGGGAGAAAAAGCCGCGTTGCGATTGCACAATCATGACAACGATGATCAGCAGGGCAATGGCATTGAAGATAAACAAACGCCTGAACTTTGCCGTGTGATCGGTCATCTTCTTCATGGTGACCCTCGCGATCGTAATCAACACAATCGCCAAAATCATAGCGGTGTTATGTTCCACCAGCCAATACCTGGCAACACGGTCTGCCATTGCTGCTTTGCTGAATATAACTACGGGGCTCACCACAAACAATACCAGTCCAAGCAACAGTTGCATGTGTGTAAACATGAAGAGCCAAAGACTGAGTTGGTCATCGCGTTTTGAGAATGAAGACCTACCCTGCCAGCCCATGAACGCCCGGACGACTACTACAAGCAGAAAGAACAAAACAAAATATCGGACCAGCGAATGGAGCAATAGTATAATTGAATGCATATACACTGTGGTTTTAATTTGAGTTGAAAATTACAGAAATTTAGACAAACATTCGGACACTCGTGATCAAATCTTACCTTTACTTGAAGATGCAAAATAGACTGGCCTTTATATTGATGTTGCTATTGCCGGCCTGCCGGGTGGCCATGGCACAACCCGACACGGTGCGTGTAGGATCCTACATGATTAGTGTACACGATATCAACTTCCACGACAAAGAGTACACTGCACGTTTCTGGATCTGGTTCGTTTACAGCAATCCGAAATTAGATTTTACCAAGCAGCTCGACATACCGAACTCAAAGTCTGTGGAACAGGCCTTCCCTATCTATGACAGCATTGAGGGCAAAGAGTGGGTGATGATGAAGATGAAAGCCGTGATGAAAGAAAAATGGAATGTTGCAGATTTTCCGTTTGACAGCCAGCATCTGAATATACATTTCGAGCACTCGCAATACGATACTTCGGTATTGGTATTTAAGCCGGACATTGCCGGCAGCAAATTTGACCCCGAGGAAGCCGTGGATGGCTGGAAGATCAGCAACTTCAGGATTGGGAGCTCTTTGAAGAAATACGAAACCGGATTTGGAGACTCACGGCCGGGCCATGCTGCGCAAACGTTCTCTTCATTTCACATCGAAATGGATCTGGTGCGCGATGCCACAGGGTTGTTCATGAAGATTTTTGTGGGGATGTACATCTCGTTTCTGATCGCTTTTTTGAGTTTTGCCCCCAAGCCGAACGAAGTGGACCCCCGGTTTGGCTTGCCCGTGGGCGGCCTGTTCGCTGCGGTGGGTAACAAGTATATCATCGATTCCATTTTGCCCGAGTCGTCATCGTTTACGTTGGTGGATACCCTGCACACCCTTACTTTCATGGCAATCTTTTCAATGTTGGCGGTGTCGGCTGTGTGCATACGCCTGCACGACAGGGGCAAAGTTGCAGCAAGCGAGCAACTGAATAACATAGGCTTTGGGGTAATTTTGGCTCTGTATCTTTTGTTCAACATGATTTTTGTTTCAATTGCCGTACTGAATTAACCACATGACAAATATGATTAAAGCTGAACTGCTCACCATTGGTGATGAGATTTTGTACGGGCAAATTGTTGATACTAATTCGCAGTGGATGAGCGTTGAACTTGATAAAACAGGCATAAAGGTAGTTCGCAAGACTACCGTGGGCGATCAGGCCAACGAGATACTCACCGCTTTTGAAGAAGCTGAACAACGGGCAGATATTATTTTGATAACGGGCGGCCTGGGGCCCACCAGTGATGACCTGACCAAACCATTGCTGGCAAAGTATTTCGGGTGCGGGCTGGGCATGCATGAAGAAGCACTGGCTGAAATCACCGCATTTTTTGAAAGCCGTGGCCGCGAAATGACGGAGCTCAACCGGCAGCAAGCAGCGTTGCCCAGTTGTTGTACCAAAATTACCAACCCCATTGGCACTGCACCGGGCATGTGGTTTGAGCGCAACAACAAAGTTTTTATGTCGATGCCGGGCGTACCGCACGAAATGAAAAAGATGATGACCGAACGGGTGATTCCGAAGTTGAAAGAAAAGTTCAAAACTCCCGTTATCCACCACAAAATCATCCGCACCATAGGCATTGGCGAATCTTTTTTGGCAGATAAGATTGCCGTTTGGGAAAAATCATTGCCACCACACATCAAACTCGCTTACCTGCCCAGCTTGGGCGAAGTGAAGCTCAGACTCACCGCATTTGGCAATTCATTGCCCGCCCTGCAACATGAGGTTGAAGAGTGGAGCGAAAAGCTATTGCCATTGGCAGGCGATTACATTTACGGGTATGGAGACGAACCCATCGAAGCTGCGATCGGAAAAATGTTGCGCGAACGCAAGCTGACACTGTCAATCGCAGAAAGCTGTACCGGTGGGTATTTATCGCATCTGATCACCAGCGTGCCCGGTTGCTCCGATTATTTTTTAGGCACCATGATACCCTATGCATACGAAGTAAAAATGCGGCAACTAGGTGTAAAGCCCGAAGTGTTGGAAAAACATGGGGCTGTGAGCGAACCCACCATTGTTGAGATGGCCAACATCGTGCGTGCAAAATTCAACACCGACATTGGCGTGGCCACCAGCGGCATTGCCGGACCGGGTGGCGCCACGCCCGAAAAGCCTGTGGGCTTGGTGTGGATTGCCTATTCTGACAAACACCAAACTGTAACCAAGAAACTGCAATTGTCGCAAGACCGCGCCATCAATATCCGAATGGCGAGCATGGCTGTATTAAATTTGATTCGAATGAGCCTTCCGAAAGCATAGGTAATTTTACCGAGTCGCTCTAAAATGAATAGGAAACGTTCAAGCCATAGCTGATCAATGGCAAATACCTAAGATTAACTTTGGCATCTGGGGCCGGTTGCCCGGAGTTGATATATACCTGCTTGGCCACAACGCCAGAGTCGTAAATAGTAGAGAAAGGGATCACAACAGAAACATTTCCTCTAAGTTCCAAATGCTTTCCGATTGGCACACTAGGACCCAACCCCAAAACCAAATTAGCCTGATTAAAAAAATCATTGGTGAAAGTGGAAGTCGTTTGATTGTTAGCCCTGAACAACACTTGCCCAGTAGTGTTCCTAATCTCTAAATCACTTTTGTAGGACTTGCCAAAGGAGAAATCAAAGCCTCCTGACAAGTAAAAATAATCCCAAGTTCTGTCCAGACGAAGATATATACCTGAAAAGCTCAATGTTCCGGTTTCTTTAGCAAGAGCAGCAGTACCATTGTATGTGCCTTTTGCGGTCGGTACAAATGGCATCGACCAAAAGGCTGGGCCACCTCGAATTGTTATCTTGTCACTGGCCTTCACCGTTAATCCAAAACTCCAGTAACTCCCACTACCTCCCTCCACTTTTTCAAAATTATCTTTCAATAAACCCGGCAAATCTATTCCGCCAGATGTACCGGAAAACGAAAATTCGACCCCCACTTTTGACTGTGCAAAAGTTGAGGTAGTAACAAAAATAAAAAGTAATGCCCTCATCATAGCAAAGCAAATTTATTTAAAAACTGTTAATTTGTAGAGATTCAAAAATACAAGCTATGCTCCACTCACCCTACTTGCAAGCCAATCCATCGTTGTACGTTTTTTTGCCGTTGTTTTACACGGTCTGGTCAGACGCCATCCTCACCCCAAGCGAAATCGCAACCATTGAGGGCTTGATCAACAGCCAAGGTTGGCTGACCAAAAGCGAACATGGTTTTTTGGTATCACAATTAAACCCTGCCGCTCCGCCCACGGCCGATGAACTGATGGAGTGGAAAGATGAAATCAAAAATGCAGCCGAGCTTACCACAGGCAAAACGTTGGTCGACATCGGCCTTAAGCTGGTGGAATTGAAAGGTGGTAATATTGGCGTTGAAGTACTGAAAGCAAAACCAAGCTTGGCCAATATCGAAGCAACGCTGGGGTTCATCAGCCACGAGGCCGCCTTCAACTTTCAATCCGTAGGCAGATCAACCGTTACGCATCAGCAGGCCACACAAAAAACATTTGATGTAAACGCCATGACGCGTTTGCTGGATGGAAAAAATGCAGCCACCATCCGCAAAGTAAAAACCATCATCACCGATCCCGAATTTCAATACGTTGACCCAAGCAACTTAGACGCTTACCGCGAGCGTGTGCTCGACTGGTGCCAATTGCTGGCGGGGCAGGGATTTGGTGCGATGGCCTACCCAAAAGAATATGGAGGCCAAGGCGACATGGCGGCCTACTTTGCTATTATGGAAACCTTGAGCTACCACGATTTAAGCATGGTGATCAAATTTGGTGTGCAATTTGGGTTGTGGGGCATGAGTGTTTACTTTTTGGGAACAGAGAAACACCACAAAAAATATTTGAAAGACATCGGCACGTTGGATTTGCCCGGTTGCTTTGCCATGACGGAAACACACCATGGCAGCAACGTGAAAGGAATTGAAACTACCGCTACTTATCAACACGCCACCAAAACGTTGGTGATCAATACGCCACATGCTTTCGCGAAAAAAGAATACATCGGCAACGCAGCCAAGCATGGCGAAATGGCTACCGTGTTTGTGAAGTTGATCATTGACGGAAAAGACTATGGCGTGAGTGCCGTGGTGGTGCCATTGCG
>DHLV01000108.1:8659-10600 GCA_002405445.1 Flammeovirgaceae bacterium UBA4659
GTAGACAATGGCAAGATTGAATTTAAGAATGTAATTGTACCCGTTGAAAATTTATTGGATCGCTTCGCGGGCATTACAGATGACGGAAAATTTACCAGCTCCATTGCCAGCGACAACCGCAGGTTTTTTACCATGCTAGGCACATTAGTGGGTGGCCGCATTGGCATTCCGCGCTCGGGATTGAGTGCAGTAAAGTCCGGACTGACCATTGCCATCAAATACAGCGATCAGCGCAAGCAGTTTGGGCCAGAGGGTGCGCCCGAAGTGCCCATTCTAAACTACCGCACACACCAACGTAGACTGATGCCTTTGTTGGCGAATGCCTACGCGCTGCACTTCTCACTGCAATACCTTACCGACAGGTTCATCAACCGCACCGAAGAACAGATGCAAGAAATTGAAGCACTGGCTGCCGGACTCAAAGCATTTGCGACCTGGAACACCACTGCCACCTTGCAAGAATGTCGCGAGAGCTGTGGAGGCAAAGGTTATCTTTCTGAAAACCGTATTGATGACTTGAAAAACGATACCGACATCTACACAACTTTTGAAGGAGACAACACCGTGCTGATGCAGTTGGTGGCCAAAAGCCGCCTCACAGAATTTAAGCAAGAGTTTGCGCGGATGGATTTTTTTGGAATACTCGGCTATGTGGCCGAACAAGCCGCTACGTCCATCAGCGAACTTAACCCCATTACCGTGCGGAATACAGACGAAGAACATTTGCTCGACCCCGCGTTTCAACTGGATGCTTTTAAATACCGCGAGCGAGATATTTTAACCTCTGCCGCCAAACGTTTGAAGCGCCACATCAGCGAAGGCATGGATTCTTTTGATGCCTTTAACGTGGCGCAACACCACCTCGTGCAAGTAGGGTTTGCATACATTGAGCGGATGGTGTTGGAGAAATTTATCGAACAGGTAAACCAAACAACCGATGCGGGGTGCAAAGCCATCTTGAAAAAACTCTGCGACCTCTTTGCGCTTTCGCTGATTGACAAGAATAAAGGCTGGTACCTGGAGCAAGGCTACATGGAAGGTGTAAAAACCAAAGCCATCCGCAAGCTGATGAACCAATTGTGTTGGGACATACGGCAAGAGGCCGTGCCACTGGTAGATGCATTTGCAATACCCGATAGTTGCCTGGCCGCCCCGATTGTAGTGGGAAAGTAAGTGGGTTTTGGCCGTTTGGAAGTGGCAGGAAAGAGTGACATAATGGCGAAATACCCGCAACTCTATTGCGGGTATTCCCTATATTTGGTAGTATATCCGCAACTAGTTGCGGATATACTAATGTTGGGCGTCATTGCCAATAAACTGACGAGAAATGGATTGGATTAAAAAGACGGTTGACGATGCATTGAAAGAAATGTCTAAGGTGAAAATCAGAATGATGGTTCCTGGTGACATTCCGTCTGAAATGCTAGACGAAACTATAGAACCAATGGACGACTGGAGAGGCTGGCGACCTGTTGACAGTATAGTTATCGACACCGACATCGAAAAGTTCGAGAAACAAATTGGAATAAGACTACCGACTTCTTACAGGGAATATTTAAAGTACAAACATTTCTATTACCTAAGAATACCTGACACTGCAGTTAATCTTTTCTCGCATCCCCCAGACAAAGAATTAACGAATTTACGCACACACATTTTTAATTATCATGAACCAGAGCTAATTATTGGACGAAGATATATTTATATCGCTGACTTTCACGACTACGGACTTTTATGCTTTGACGCTAATATTGAAATAGCCGATAACGAATTTAAGGTAGTTTACATTGACCATGAGAACTTGGAAGACATTCATATTTACGCGAACAATTTCCGAGACTTATTAGAGGCGGACGGTGAGAAAGGAAACGACTTCATTGACAAGTTGAATGAGTTGTACAAATAACAATTGGACTAGGATCGAGTAGGTAAGGGAGAATT
>DHLV01000298.1:0-421 GCA_002405445.1 Flammeovirgaceae bacterium UBA4659
GTTAAAAGTTAAAAGTTAAAAGTTGGAAGGTGAAGGTTGAAAGTATGAGGTTGACAGTAGATGAAGGTTTACGTCAATAGTATGGAATCGTTAAAAATCTTCCACTCAAAAGTTTGCGGATCGAAGTACCGTGCATGGGCTATGCCCAGGAATAGTTTGTAGTTCATTTTAGGAACACCCTGCACAACGTATCCGGGATAGTATATTTGCAAGTTGTTTTCGCGCATATAATCCAGTGTAGCCAACATCATCCACTTGCCCAAACTGTACCCGGCATGGTTGGGGTGGTAGAAGTGTAGGATTGATGCAACAGCTATTGCGCCCACATCAAAATACCCGCCTGCAACAAGCTTATCGCCATCAAAAACAGATATACATTTGGTGTTAAAGATGTTATGCGTTGAGTTATCATCACCAAATA
>DHLV01000298.1:590-1178 GCA_002405445.1 Flammeovirgaceae bacterium UBA4659
GCATTCGTGTATGCTTCCAGCCCCATCAAAATCGATCGAAGCACGGTATTGGTTATGCAACGCGATGTGTGCTTGTTGAATTTCAGTAAAATTCTCTACCACTGTGCGGAACGACCGGCAACGCCTTCTGATTTTTCGGTGCGAGGTACGCGGTGTTATTTGATTGACTTGATAGCGGAGCCAATGCACACGGTGTAATTCAGCTTGCCCTATGTGCGAACAGGTAAACACCGTTTGGTGCATGCGGTACCAACCAAGGGCGAGGAGTTCATCTAACTGATGACCTGTGAGAAATGCTGGAGTGATGCGGTCGAAGTAGGGGGAGACGGGCATGAATTATGAACTCCTTTGTGTTCGGAAAGATGTACAAGGATCTTTTCGCTCACAATTTTGACCTACCAAAGGCTAGAATTCCTAACAAAATCCTCAATCAATTCGGCAACGTCCAAAAAAACAATTCTTTGAAACGCCCCCTGGTAACCATCGTTCGAGGGCTGCAGGAACCCTTTGCTTTGCCGCAGGCCTGGTATCACTCTGAGCACGGGATCCCGCCAAAACAGTTTGCAAAATTTCCATGAATAATTATTA
>DHLV01000298.1:1462-1606 GCA_002405445.1 Flammeovirgaceae bacterium UBA4659
CCTGATGATTTCTGGCATACATGCACATATTTGCGATAAGTGCGTGACACAGGCAAACCAAATCTTGCTGGAGGAAAAGAAAAACAAGGTGGAGCCGGGCAATCTGCCGAATTTTAAATTGATCAAACCCCGCGAAATCAAGAA
>DHLV01000298.1:1724-1986 GCA_002405445.1 Flammeovirgaceae bacterium UBA4659
GATCAAACCCCGCGAAATCAAGAAGTTTTTGGACGAGTACGTAATTGGCCAAAACGAAGCCAAGCGCGTAATGTCAGTGGCGGTGTATAACCATTACAAGCGTTTGACCCAGCGCAAGCTCGAAACAGATGTAACGATTGAGAAATCGAACATCATTATGGTGGGCGAAACCGGTACGGGTAAGACTTACTTGGCGCGCACACTCGCAAAAATTCTACAAGTGCCTTTTTGCATTGCTGATGCCACGGTGCTTACCGAAGCC